>JALSRO010000273.1 GCA_026984715.1 Chromatiales bacterium
TTCGGTCATTACCCGGCTCTCGGTGAACCCCTTCATCTTGTGACCCAGATGGGTTTCGATATCCCGCCTCTCCATCTCCCGCAGCAACCCTTCGACCGCCTTCGGGCCCAGCCTCTGCCCCGGTTTCTCCCCGGGAGTAAAGAAGATCATGCGGAACCTGTCACGCCGGCCCTCGCGACGCAACTGCTGGTCGATACCGAACAGAAACTCGAACATGGGACCGCCACGCATTGCGTTGGGCTCCCTGGGATTACCCCCAAAGCCGATGGCAATGGTTCCACCCTGCAGCTCCTTCAGCCGGTCCCGAATCCGCTCCGCCGCTGCAATACCCTCACAGGGTGTAATCACATGCTCGATACCGGGCAGCTTCTTGAGAAAACGTCCTCCGGAGCAGATCAACAGCCCGTCATTCCGCACCTCCCCCTGCTCCGTCAGCAACGTACGCCCCCCGTCAGTCATTCCGGTGGCTGCTGCCGGGTGGTGCTGGACGCGCATACGCTGAAAAAAGTTCTGCAGCGGAATTCGCAGATCGTCCGCCTTGCGCAGGCCGGACGGGATCCAGATGATGCCGGGAAGATACTCGAATACGGGCTGCGGGCTGACCAGTGTGATCTGTGCCTCGACCCTCCGTTTGCGCAGCTCACGAACCGCTGTGAGGGCTGCAAAGCCGCTACCGACGACTGTGATCTTCTTCATTCGACAAACTCCTGCAGGCCTCGGGAAAACATATCTGCCGGTGATTGACAATTTTCAATGCCTGCCTGGCTGCAGAGCAGTATCCTCTTTCACATGACATAAGGGATTCCGATTCCCGTTACCCCTGTTGTGACGAGCATACCCCCTGTTTCAATCACCCGAGGCCATCATGACGACTACGACCAGTTTCATCTCCATACTTCGGGACAACCCATGGATCGGGATGACAATCGGCCTGTTGTTCTTCACTTTCATGTTCAGTGTAAAAAATATCGTGATCTATCTCTATTCACGAAAACGGGAAAAATCGACAGACTTCCCTGAATAGGGGTGGCACCACACCATCGTCGAACGGTAGCGGCAACATATGTCGCATTCATGGCTTCAGGCAGGCGCCGGAACAAGGCGCAGTGCGCAGGCAAGGGGCGCTTCCTCGTCGAGGTCGCCCCAGCGCATCCCTGCGCCCGCGACACTCGGACACCCTGTCCAGCGCACTGGAAGGCAGGGCCGGTGCCTGCCTGAAGCCCCTGACCCTATGATATTCGGCGGCAGGCCGTGGTTTCTCTTCAGTTGGCCGCTGCCGTTTCCTTCTCTTCCGGAAGAGCGATGTTCAGCTCGAGGATTTCGCAATCGCCGTGGCGCTCCAGGTTTACCTTGATATCCTCCCTCGAAACATGAACGTACTTGGCTATCACTTCCATCAGCTCACGTTTCAGGGCTGGTAGATAGTCGGGCCCGTTCACAACCCGATGCTCATGCGCCATGACGATATGTAACCGCTCCTTGGCGATTGCTGCGCTTCTCTTTGCCGGCTTGCGTCTGAAGTAATCGAATATCGACATGAACTAAGCTCCAAAGATACGTTTCAGAAAACCCTTCTTCTCCACATCGAGAAAGCGCATGGGTACATCCTCACCCAAAAAACGGCTGACCATATCCCGATATGCCTGCCCGCTGCGACTCTGCTCGTCGCGAATCACCGGGATACCGGAGTTCGATGCCTGTAACACCGCCTGGGACTCGGGAATAACCCCGATCAGGTCGATCCCCAGCAGCTCCTGTATATCCTCCAGTGCCAACATCTCGCCCCCTTCGACACGAACAGGGGAGTATCGTGTGACCACCAGATGCTCCTTGATGGGTTCGTCTCCGTTGATGGCCCGCAGGGACTTGGCCGCCAACATGCCGAGAATCCTGTCCGAGTCCCGTACCGAAGAGATCTCCGGGTTGGTGACAACCAGCGCTTCATCGGCATAGAACAGCGCCATCAATGCCCCTTTCTCGATACCCGCAGGTGAATCACACACGATATAGTCGAAATTTTCCCGCAACTCGTTGATCACCCGGCCTACCGCCTGCTCGTTGAAGGCATCCTTGTCACGTGTCTGCGACGCCGGCAGAATGTAGAGATTGGAGTCGTTCTTGTCCCGAATGAGCGCCTGCTTGAGCGATGCCTCTTCGTTTATGACATTGACAAAGTCGTAGACCACCCGCCGCTCACAGCCCATTACCAGATCCAGGTTGCGCAATCCGATATCGAAATCGATCACCACCGTCCGGTGGCCTCGGCTGGCCAGACCGGTAGCAAAACTTGCGCTGGTGGTGGTCTTGCCAACGCCTCCCTTGCCCGATGTCACTACGATCACTTTAGACAAAACAATCTCCTTTCCAATCTTGGTTGAATATCGCTGTTTCCGCTACAGAGGGGCGAGTATGAGCTGCTCCCCCTCCAGATAGATTTGGGCCGGCTTGCCGTAGAGTCCGGCAGCATCCGGATCGTCGAACACCTGATAGCTCCCGGCGATCGCCGCCAGCTCCGGCTCCATGATCCGTGCAAAGATACGCGCCGCGGGATCGTCCGCCACACCTGCAAATGCCCGGCCACGCAAACGGCCATAGACATGAATGTTCCCGTCGGCGATCACCTCCGCGCCCACGTTGACCGACGAGAGAATGACCAGATCACTCCCGCGAGCATAAATCTGTTGTCCGGAGCGCACTGGCTGGTGAACAATCCTGGTTCGGCGTGGGGAGACATCGCTGGCAACGGGCAGTTCCGGTTCCACCGCGGCAGCCTTCTCCGGCGGTTTTTCCCGGGTTATGCCACCCTTCAGCACGGCCAGGCCGGAAGCAACGGCACTCTCGGCCTGGGCAGGTGTCGCATTGCGCACACCAACCACAAACAGCTCCATCCGGCGCAGCAGCCCCGCAAGAGCAACGAAATCCAGACCTTCGGCCCGCTGCGCGACCAGTTCCATGTCGATCACCAGTGGAGCGTGTTTGAAGAAGTTCAGGCCGCGGGCCAGATGAACCTTGAGCTCATGCTCGATTGCACCTAGCTCGATACTTCGGAGCTTCAACACAGGAAGCGTAAAGACTGCTCCCTTCAACTCGATGGCCGCACCACCGCGCTCTGCCGTGTCGGCTTCTACTGTTCCTGAGTCCATCTGCACTTGTTGTCTCCTGGTTGTCACCGAACACCAGCAACCGGCCGGAGCCGAGCGCCGCTACACCATCCGCTGACCTGCTGCCGAGACGGCGGAAGTCTCGTTCGTTCCCCGCTCGAGATTCTACTCAATCAAGGGAGGAGCATGATATTTCTGGATATTGCCCGACTCCGACACATTCTATCCGATAGCGAACCGAAATGGCAGCAGAGCACCGGCTCTTGCAGTCTGCTGCAGCTCACGCGAGGGAGCACCGCTGCAGCCCGGTGGATGGCAGTTGGAGTCATTCGGATAACCGCACGCCCTCTTTCCAAACATCATGCAGGTCTCCCTTCCGCGAAAAGCTCAACCGGGGATCAGTTCTGCACCACCCATATATTCCCGCAGCACCTCGGGAATCTGAATGGAACCATCTTTCTTCTGGTAGTTCTCCATCACCGCGACCAGGGTGCGCCCTACTGCAAGCCCCGAACCGTTGATGGTGTGCACCAGCTCCGGCCTGCCCGTTTCGGGATCTCGCCAACGCGCTTTCATGCGCCGCGCCTGGAAATCGACGAAGTTGCTGCAGGAGGAGATTTCCCGATAGTTCTGCTGCCCTGGAAGCCACACCTCCAGATCGTAGGTCTTGGCTGCAGAAAAGCCGAGATCTCCTGTACACAGCACAACGACCCGGTAAGGCAGATCCAACTTCTGCAGAACGGTCTCCGCATGCCCGGTAAGCTGTTCCAGGGCTTGCCAGGACTCCTGGGGCCGCACCACCTGCACCATCTCGACCTTCTCGAACTGGTGCTGACGGATCATGCCACGGGTGTCCTTGCCGTAGGAGCCGGCCTCACTGCGGAAACAAGGCGTGTGGGCGACGAACCGGCGTGGCATATCCGCAGCTTCGATGATGGTCTCCCGCACCATATTGGTCACCGGCACCTCTGCGGTGGGGATCAGGTAGTAGTCGTGCTCGCCGCTCAACCGGAACAGATCCTGCTCGAATTTCGGCAGCTGTCCGGTGCCCCGCAGGCTGTCACTGTTGACCAGGTAGGGAACATAGACCTCGGTATAGCCATGTTCACTGGTATGCAGGTCGAGCATAAACTGGATCAGGGCGCGATGCAGCCGCGCCAGCGGACCACTCAGCAGGGTGAAGCGGGAGCCGGTCATCCTGGCGGCCGCCTCGAAATCCATCTGCCCCAGTGCTGTGCCCAGATCCACATGATCTCTTGGTTCGAAGTCGAATCGCGGCGGTTCGCCCCAGCGGCGGAGCTCCACATTCTCCTCTTCGCCGGTGCCGTCGGGGACGCTCTCGTGGGGGATATTGGGAATCCCCATCACCACCTCCCCGATCTCCTCCTGCAGCTCCCGGAGCCGCTCTTCGGCCGCTTCCAGACGTGCCTTCAAGTCGGATACCGCCTGCAGTAACGGTGCAATATCATCCCCCTTCGCCTTGGCCTGGCCGATGGCCCTGGCGCTGCTGTTGCGCTCACTCTGCAACTGCTGTGTCTGGACCTGAAGCTGTTTGCGCTCTGCCTCCAGCCGATTGAGCCGCGCCACATCCAGCTCGAAGCCGCGCCGCCGAAGCTGCTCGGCGATCTGTTCCGGATGGCTGCGCAGGAGTTTTGGATCTAGCATCTGTTTTTCCTTTTTTTCGATTTATCAACCCGGTGACAATATTATTAACCCGGCAACCTGAAAGGGATGGGAGAGCGTACTTTTCCGGACCTCTGTATGGCGGATAAGCTCCATCGGTTTGAGCCTTTGCTCCCATCCGGTTTCCGGCGGTGGTGGAGATAGCAACGATAACGCTCCTCCCTCACCCGGCACCGATTCTAGTCGTTTATCTGAATCGGCCACCACACCACATGACCAGGTTTGATCTCATCGTCCAGGTGCTGAAGCACCGCTTCGATCTTCTCGCTGTCATCGAAGAACTCCACCACGATGGGCAGCTCCATGGCAAGGTCGATCAGTTTGGCGCTGTGTATCTCGCCGCTGGCACCATAGCCACTGATACCGCGGAACACGGTCAGCCCACGCAGCTTTTCCCAGTCATGCAGGCGCTTGATTAGATTGTTGAGCTGAACTTCACCCTCCAGCAGATAGATACGCACCATGGTCAGTTTTCGTCCGGTCATATCGTCCTCCCAAGCAGTACGCCCATCCATGCACCGACCAGGCACAAGGTGACACTGAGCGAAATATTCATCAGCGCCTTCAACAGGGCGCCATCCTCTATCAAATTGAGGGTTTCGATGGAGAAGGTAGAGAATGTGGTAAACGCCCCCAACAACCCCACCAGCAAGGCAGCACGCCACGCGGGCGAGACGCTCAGGCGCTCGATGAGCAGAATGTACAGCACTCCCATCAGCAACGACCCAGCTACATTTACCGCCAGCGTGCCCCAAGGGAACTCCCTGCCAAGCCGGCCATATACCCACGTGGATACCCAGAAGCGCAGCAACGCGCCGACGGCGCCCCCACCCGCTATTGCCAGAGCCTGAATCAATGCGTCACCCGCTGCCGGGAATCGTGGTCATCCATGGTCAAGCCTTTTTGACGAAATCCGATTTCAACTTCATGGCCCCAACGCCATCGACACGGCAGTCGATATCGTGATCACCCTCGACGAGGCGGATATTCCTGACTTTCGTCCCCATCTTGATCACCGATGACGAACCCTTGACCTTCAGATCCTTGATCACGGTGACCGTGTCTCCATCATTGAGAACGTTCCCGTTGGCATCCTTCACCACCCGCTCATCCCCTCCAATATCTTCACCATCATGCTGCGCCCATTCATGGGCGCACTCCGGACAGATGTAGAGCACTCCGTCCCGATAGGTGTACCCGGAACCGCATTCAGGACACTCTGGCAGATCACTCATTTCACGACTCCTCGTTGTTCTACAGATTGTGGAAAAAGCCCCCTCTGCCTCTATCAACCTGCGAAAAGCAAAAGTGCAGCATTTGCCACTCTTCCAGGACGGGAGAATCACCGCTCCCGGCTCTCTACCGGTGACCGACCCCGGTTTGCGGCAAGGTAGCAGAGCACCAAACCAACATTCTACAGCAACTTTTACCAAAACCGTTTAGGCTCTCCACCAAATCGAATGGGTAACACCAAGCCACCGCACAAGGGCACTGCCTTTGACAAGGGGAGTGGACCGGGTTCTCCGATTGTACGGCTGTTGCCCCGACTCCTTTTCACTCTGCGGCATGCTTCCTGTCCAGCTCGCGCAGATGCCGCAGTTTCTCCGAGATCTTCAGCTCCAGACCGCGCGGAACCGGACGATAGTAGTTGCGCGGCTCCATCTCCTCCGGAAAGTAGTTTTCACCGGCGGCATAGGCCTCTGGTTCATCATGGGCATAGCGGTATCTCCTGCCGTATCCCAGCTCCTTCATCAGTCGAGTGGGTGCGTTGCGCAGATGGATGGGAACCTCATGGGAGCCGTGTTGGCGAACGTCGGCCCGTGCCTCGTTGAACGCACTGTAGACTGCGTTGCTCTTCGGAGCGCAAGCCAGATAGACGATCGCCTGGGCGATAGCCAGCTCCCCCTCCGGGCTGCCAAGCCGCTGCTGCACGTCCCAGGCATCCAGCGCCAACCGCAACCCCCGCGGATCGGCGTTGCCGATATCCTCGCTGGCCATGCGCACCACGCGCCGCGCGATATAGAGGGGATCACACCCCCCATCCAGCATACGGCAAAACCAGTAGAGAGCGGCATCGGGTGAGGAGCCACGCACCGACTTGTGCAGCGCCGATATCTGATCGTAGAACAGCTCCCCGCCATTGTCGAAACGGCGCACGCCCCCACTTACCACCTCCGCCACACCTTGCTCAGTTATAGCTCCACCCTCTGCCAGATCGGCGCATATCTCGAGAAGATTCAGGGCACGGCGGGCATCCCCGTCGGCGGCCTGGGCCAGCCGGTCCTGCAGTTCGGGGGCGCACTGTAAGCCACGTTCACCCAATCCCCGCTCGCTGTCCTGCAGAGCAGCGTCGATGATGCGGCGTAACTCCTCTCTCTGCAGTGGCTTGAGAAGATAGACCCGCGCGCGGGAGAGCAGTGCATTGTTGAGCTCGAAGGAGGGATTTTCCGTGGTCGCCCCGATGAAGGTGACAGTGCCGTCCTCCACGAACGGGAGAAAGGCATCCTGTTGAGACTTGTTGAAACGGTGCACCTCGTCGACAAACAGGATTGTTCCTCGTCCGGCACTCTCACGAACCTCGTTTGCCTGCCGAATAGCAGCACGAATCTCCTTCACTCCGGACAGTACCGCTGAAATGCTCAGGAACAGTACCTGCGCCCGCTGTGCGATCATCCTTGCAAGCGTGGTCTTTCCACACCCCGGGGGGCCCCAGAAGATCATGGAGTGAAGGTGTTGCGATTCAATCGCCTCGCGCAACGGTTTACCACTGTCCAGCAGATGGGACTGGCCATAGAACTCCTCCAGGGTGCGCGGCCGCATCCGGTCGGCCAACGGCTGCCCGGCGACATCTGCATGCTGCGTGGGAAACAGCTCGCCAGTGCTCATTGGCTGTCGATGACATCCACGCCCCTGGGAGCAGTAAAGCGAAACAGCTCCGGGGGAATCTTGGTATTGACCTTCACATTACGAAACTGCAGCCGGGTGGTCTGACCGAGCGCATCGACCACTTCCATCAGACGCAGTCCCTTGGCACTGAATCCCAACCGGACACTCTTGAAGCTGCGCTCCCCCTTTTTGGGGATCAGTTCAAGCCACTCCAGATCAGAATCTTTCCGCTTCAGCGCCTTGATCAAAAAATCCCGCTCCAGCGGCCGCCTGCCACTCAACAGCAGCGCCGGAGTATCCCCGAGAGCGGTATCGGTCGCCTTGACGATAACCTGCTCCAGGTCCGGATCGTAGTTCCAGATCCTGTCTCCATCCGCCACATAGAGCTGTCTGTAGGGCTTGGTGTACTCGAAGCGGAATTTGCCGGGACGCTGCAGTGCAAATATCCCTTCACTGGTCTGTAGCGGCTTGCCCTTTTCATCGAAGCGTGTCTGGACAAATCCCGCCTGCATGGTTTCGATGCCGTTGTAAAAGGCTTCGAGATGTTGCCGCGCCGTCTTCGCGCTGACCACGGTGGCAGCCAGCACCAGAAAAAAAACGATAACAATTTTGCTTGTGGTTTTCATAAGGCAATTCCTGTTCGATATTCTCAAGTTTGATACTGCAGTGTGACGAATGCCACTGCATACTCCTCCTCGTCCGAGAGGGTGAGGTGGGCTGGCCCGATTCTGTTCCGATGGATGAATTCTTCCGCCTGCTCTTTGAAAAAGAGCAGCGGACGGCCATCCATTTCGTGACCGACCACGATCTGTTTCAGGGTGATGCCGTTGCGGAAACCGGTTCCCATCGCCTTGACCGCCGCCTCCTTTGCGGCAAACCGCTTGGCGAGGAAGTGGGCACGGCGCCTGCTTTCAAGAAAGGCAGGCCACTCCTGATCCGCCAGGATACGCCGAGCGAACCCCTCCCCATATCGGTTCAGGCTCTCCTCCATGCGGGTCACCCGCACGATGTCGGTACCAATCCCGAAAATCACCCCTGACGCGCCTCGATCATCAGCCGTTTCATCTCCCTTACCGCCTCTTCCATACCGGTAAACACAGCCCGTGCAACAACGGCATGGCCTATGTTGAGCTCCTGCACCTCCGGCAATGCAGCGATCGCCTTTACATTTTGATAGTTGAGGCCGTGGCCGGCATTGACCTGCAGCCCCAGTTCGGATGCAATCTCGACAGCACGTGCCACACGCTGGTACTCGCGGACCCTCTCCTCTTCGGTGACCGCATCGGCATACGCGCCCGTATGGATCTCCACCACTGGAACATCGAGCTGGGCCGCTGCTTCGATCTGGTGTTTATCCGGGTCGATGAACAGCGACACGCGAACCCCCGCATCCGCCAGTTGCCGGCATCCATCACGAAGCTGCTCGTAGTATCCGGACACATCCAGACCACCTTCGGTGGTCAGTTCCTCCCGCCGCTCCGGCACCAGACAGCAGTTCTCCGGTTTGAGCTGTCTGGCAATCCCCAGCATCTCGGGAGTCAGCGCCATCTCCAGATTCATGGGAATATTCAGCAGATGTTTCAGCAGTTTGACATCGCGATCCTGAATATGGCGCCGGTCCTCTCTCAGATGCAGGGTGAGACCGTCAGCGCCCGCCTGTTCCACCAGCATGGCTGCCTGCACAGGATCGGGGTAGCGGGTTCCACGCGCCTGGCGCAAAGTAGCGACATGATCGATGTTGATCCCCAGCAGAATTTCACTCTTCACGGCATCATTCCTTTGCATCCATTATTGTCAACTTGGCAACAATATATATCGTATTCAACCGTGGCGGGCCGGCACGCTGCAGCCTGTCATTGAATATCACAGGGTCAGAGGCTTCAGGCAGGCACGCCACGGCCTGTCGTCGAATATCATGGGTTAGGGGCTTCAGGCAGGCACTGGACCTGCGCTCCAGCGCTTGACAAGGGAATGACCCTTGCCTGCGCACTGCGCCTTGTTCCGGCGCCTGCCTGAAGCCCTGAATGCGACATATATTGTTGCCGGGTCAATAATATTGGTTAGGAAGGCTCTCCAGATTGCGAAACAGCTCCCGACTGCGCAGCGGTTTGTCTCCCAGATAGAAAGAGAGCACCGCCCGCATCAGATACCGGGCCTCCTTCAGGCTCCTCTCATCCCTCAGTATCCCGTTCGCCAAGGCCAGCAGTGTGGCTCCCGTTACCGGCAGCGGGCAACCCTGCCGCACCCCGATTTTCACCGGACCATGTTCAATATGGTAGCAGTAGTGCGCATCCGCCTGAACCGGCAGCCCGCTCTCCACATCGTGATCCAGAATCATGCCGTAACCCAACTGCTCCAGCAGGCGGCATTCGAACAGACGCAACGCCTCCTGGTCGACCCGATGTTCGCCAAGCCGGCTCAAGGTCTGGTGGTAGATCCGGTACAGCCGTGGATAACCGACATGGCGCCAGGTGAGCCGCAACAGCAGCTCGTTGAGATAGAATCCGCTCATCAGGACCGCACCGGAAAGCGGCAGAGGTGCGCCATCAGGCTCTGCTCCCTTCATGGTCGCCAGCTCTCCGCGGCTATACCATGAGAGCAGCAGCGGGCGAAAAGGTTGCAGCCGCCCCTGCAGAGGGGAGCGGCGGGAAGAGACTCCCCGCGCCACCATGCCGAATCGACCATGATCGCGGCTGAACACCTCCAGCAGGCGGCTGCTGTTCCGATAGGGGCGATGATGGAGAATGTAAGCGGGTTGCAGTTCGACCCGTTCAGTTTTCATCGCCATATCCCAGGCTGCGCAGGGCGCGTTCGTCGTCCGACCACCCCTCCTTCACCTTCACCCAGAGCTGCAGGAACACCCTGCTTCCGAAGAGCTGTTCCATCTCTTTACGCGCCAGCTCACCCACCCGTTTGAGCTGCCTGCCCCCCTTGCCGATCACAATCCCTTTGTGACTGGAGCGCTCCACCCAGATTACGGCGGCGATTTCGGTCAGACCGCCTTCATCACAAGCAAACTTTTCGATCTCCACGGTAAGCACGTAGGGCAACTCCTGCCCCAGCCGCCGCATCAGCTTCTCGCGGATGATCTCTGCCGCCAGAAAACGTTCGCTGCGATCGGTCAGCTGATCCTCAGGGTAGAGAGGCGGCTGTTCTGGTATCATCCGTTCCACTGCCTGTTCCACCCGCGCGGTATCCGGACGCCTGGTGGCCGAGATGGGGATCACCTCGGCAAAGCTGTCTTTCTGTGCCAGTTCCCGCAGGAAGGGCAGCAACTTCCCCTTGTCGGCAACCTTGTCGACCTTGTTGACGAGTGCGATGACCGGGATGGACGTCTCCCTGAGCCGCTCCAGCACTGCCTCGTCTTCGGCAGTCCAGCGCAGCGCTTCCACCATGAAGATGATGAGGTCCACATCCTGGAGGGTAGCTGTTGCCACCCGGTTCATGTAGCGGTTCATCGCCCGCTTCGCCTGTTCGTGAATGCCGGGGGTGTCCACGTAGATCACCTGGGCTCCAGCACCGGACTTGATACCGAGAATACGGTGCCTGGTGGTCTGCGGTTTGCTGGATGTGATGCTGATCTTCTGCCCCAGGATGTGGTTGAGCAGGGTGGATTTTCCTACATTGGGACGCCCAACGATGGCCACATGGCCACACCGGAAATGGGGGTCACTCATCGCTGCTCAACATCCTGAATGCCTTGGCCGCTGCATCCTGCTCCGCCTTGCGGCGGCTACTGCCCTTTCCTTCGACGGGCTGCGGCAACGGTTCCACTTCACACTCCACTACATGAATCCGGGTGTGCTTGTCTCCCTCTTCACGCACCATGTGGTAGGTGGGCAGTGGCATCCTGCGTGACTGCAGAAACTCCTGCAGCCTGGTTTTGGGATCCTTTAGCTGATCCAGCTCCGGCAGTGCCGCAAAGCGCGGCTGATAGAGTCGCAGCACCACCTTTCGAGCCGCTTCCATCCCCCCATCCAGACTGATGGCACCGATGATCGCCTCCATGGCGTCAGCAAGAATGGAGGTGCGCCGGAACCCCCCGCTCTTCAACTCTCCCGGCCCCAACCGGAGACACTCGCCCACAGAGAGCTGCTGTGCAATTCCGGCCAGCGTTTCGCCATTGACCAGGGTGGAGCGCAAGCGGCTCAGGTCACCCTCTTTGCAGTGTCGATAACGGTGAAACAGCTCGTTGCTGATAATGTACTCGAGCACTGCATCACCCAGAAACTCCAGCCGCTCATAGTTTTCATTGGCGGCACTGCGGTGGGTAAGAGCCCTCTGCAACAACTGAGGATCCTGGAACAGGTAACCCAGCGCCTTGCACAGGCGGGCCTGCTGACGGTTATCTGATAACGCTGCCAATACGACTCCAGGTGATACCACCGTTCACCGGGTCCCAGTTCATCCAGACGAAAAAGGCCTTGCCGACCAGATTACCCTCCGGCACCGTCCCCCAATAACGGCTGTCGC
>JALSRO010000274.1 GCA_026984715.1 Chromatiales bacterium
CGCCAATCTGCGGAATCCCCTCGATATGATCCAGTACCACCACGAACTCGTCCCCGCCGAGACGGGCCACCAGATCCTCCCCCCGATGGCAGTTCTGCAACCGCCGGGCTATCTCCTCCAGTACCCGATCACCCGCCGTGTGGCCCAAACCATCGTTGACACTCTTGAAGTTATCCAGATCCACGAACAGAACGCCGATGTAGCGCCCACTGCGGTGCGCATAGGAGATCGCCCGCAGCAGATGATCATGGAGCATGCCTCTGTTGGGCAGATCGGTTAGGGTATCGTGGGTCGCCTGGTAGCTCAGCAGCGCCGTCGCCTGACGCAGATTGCTCACATCACTCATGGTGATTACCCCCCCCACGACCTTGCCACTATGATCATGGATTGGGGCAGCCGCACCGTGGATGTCGCAGATGGAACCATCCCTGGCAACGATGCGGGTGTTGTCGGGGAAAGAGGCTGCGCTGCTCCCGTCGCGCATCAGCGATGGCAGCAGGTTCCCCGCTTCCGTCCCCCGCTCGTTCAGCAACCGGATCACGGAGTCCACCGGTCTGCCTCGCACCTGCTCACTCCCCCACCCGGTAAGCTTTTCGGCAGAGGGGTTCAGAAACTCGATATTGCCATCGATATCGGTGGTGATCACTGCATCGCTGATGGAGTGCAGCGTTATCTCCGCCCGCTCCTTCTCCTGAAACAGCAGGCTGAACATCACATGCATACGCCTCCAGCTCCACAAGGGGTAGCTCGCCGCAATGGCAAGTACCGCCACCATGGGCGGAAACCAGAGATGCGCGCCACCGAGCAGGACCACGCTCAGCAACAGGACCAGCGACAGCTGAACCACAGCGACCGGCAACGCCCAACGTGGTCCAACCGCCCGGTAGATAAAATAGACCGGAGCGATCAGCAATACCGTCAGCACCATCTGCCAGGGAATGGAGAGCGGCACTATGGCGCTCCGCTGCCACAGCGCATCGGCCACATTGGCCAGGATCTCCACGCCCGGCATGGAACGCCGCTCGGCACCCCCCAGCGGAGTCGCGTACTTCTCTCCCAGCCCGCTCGCCGTCGCGCCCACCAGAACGAATTTACCGGAAAAGAGCTGCCGCAGTTCAGCGGCCCCCGCACCGAGAACATCGGCATAAGGGAGCGTTGCAATAGAGCCGGGTGGACCACTGAAAGGAATCAGAATCATCCGGTCACGCACCCAGGAGGTGGCCGATGCGGCCTCCCGGGAGCTGTTGACCATACCCGGCAGCTCGGCAGGTACGGCGTCACCGGCAGTGAGCAGCGCCAACGACAGAGAGGGCCAGTCGGGCCGCCCTATTCCCGCCTCGAGGAAGGTGCGCCGCACCTTCCCGTCCTGATCCAGTTCGATTCCGATATGCCCCAACCCCGCGGCACTACGACTCAGTTTCTCCAGTGGGCCAGCCTCATAGAGCAGGCCATCGATATCGGTCAACTCCGGCACCACCGGGAGTACTACCCGTCTGCTCTTGCGCAGTGCCAATGCAAGCTGATCATCACCTGCAGGATCGACCAGATCCGGCTCCGCCAGTATCAGATCCAGGGCAATGGCGCGGACCCCTGCTTTGGTCAGCCTGTCGACCAGGCGGGCGTGTACTGCCCGCGACCAAGGCCAGCGCCCCAGCTGCGACAGGCTGCGCTCGTCGATGGCAACAATGACAACCTCTCCGGAAGGGGGGGACTGAACCAGGCGCAGACTGTAGTCATATGCGAGGTAGTCCAGCTTCGCCAGCCAGCCAGATTGCAACAACCCGAGCGCGACGGCAACAGTACCGACAGTGAGGGCCAGATATTTTCTGGCCGGCACCACCTTGTGCCAGTAACGCGCCTTCACAGCAGGACCACCAGCCCCATGATCCACAGCAGAACGGGGACATACCCGCCCATGGGGGGGACAATCTGGAGCGGCCGGCTGAACTCCCCGCCAAAACCATCCACATCCAGGCTCTGGATACGGAGATAACAGCTCTGCTGCGGTCGCGGCAGTGTGACCCGAGGCTGGGCAAGCTCCCTGTCGATGAAGGGTTTGGAGAACGCCGCATCGCTGGCCAGCTGCAAGCGGTAGCGGCCACCCGGCTCGACTTCGGCCCACTCCAGCTGCAGCTCATCAGCGCTCTTGGTAATCACCAGATTCTTCGGGGGAGGTGGCGGCAGCGCCACGTCGAACCGGAGCGGCTCACCCCAAGGACCCCGTTTACCATTCTGATCCAGGCTCGCCACGCGCCAATAGTAGCGCTTCGGGGCCAGGAAACGCGAAAGCTCGAAGGTATCCCCCGTAATCCCTTTCTGCTCAAACAGAGGGAGAGCGAAGCGGGCAGTGGAAGCGAGCTGGAAATGGTATGCCACTGCGTCACCAGAGGCTTTCCAGCGAAACACAGGCCTCCCCTGATGCACCCGCGCACCGGCAGCCGGCTCCAGAAGGCGGGGCGGAAGCGGATGGGCATCGACGTGAACAGGACGCCGGCTGTTCCTGCCCTCCAGCCCGTGAACATCGATGGCCCTTACCGTCACGATATAGTCACCATCGGCCAGATCATCCAGCCGCATCCATGCAGCGGGGGTAACCTGATCCACCCGTTTCACCTCGGGAGCCGAGCGTGAGGCGATCT
>JALSRO010000275.1 GCA_026984715.1 Chromatiales bacterium
CCAATCCACCAGATGACAGGTGATACATTTGTGTGTCCCATCGGGAGATTTCTCGGGATAGGGAGAAGCGGAATACTCCCCGATGGGGGTATCCACACGCAGATGGTGCCGATCGGGAAGGTAGCCTTGCTTGACCGGGGCGGGAGCCGTATCGGGGTCGAAATGGCAACCTCCACACACATCCATGGTCATACTGTTGAAGACACCGTCGGGCATCCCCAGATTCTGGTTCACCGGCGGTGGCGGCGTACTCCCCCAAGCCGGCACCCACCCGGCCACCATAGAGGAAACCAATACTATTGAAGCGATTATAGTTTTAGAGTTAGACATAGTTCGATTCCGGCCATCTATACGACAACTATCGGTTGCGGCGACAGACAAATTGAGCTTTTACGCACCAGATCCACGCAACCACCGCCGATTCCGCCTTGGAAAAACCCGCCACAACGCTACCACCGGAGAAAGGAAGCCCGGCCTTGTCACCCTGTCAAACAACGGCCAAGCAATATTCATGCAAGCAGGGGAGCGACTCTTTTACGCAACCAAAACACCCCCTTACATGATTCACGTAACGATTTTCTGGAAATATTGGCGTCGGGTTACAGCGACTACTGAATGGGCAGAGTAAACCTCCAAAGCCTGGCTACTCTCCTCCGGCTTGGGGTTCATCAGCAAAAGCGGGTTATTTCGAATCTGGTTGTATTGAAAAATAAGGAACGAATAAAAATCAAACCAATATACTGAAACGAATATTACCAACAGATAGCATCCGAATCGCTCCCTTTCCAACCCAGTTAATTTATCTATATTTTCTTATTGGTTAACAGAATAAAAATGAAATAAAACATATCGTTATATGAGAATAACCAACTATCCAACACTTCCCCCTCTTTGCAAACTGTCGCCAATAAGCTACACCTTGCCGTCAGCCGGATAGATCCCCGCAACCTGCAGTTCCACCCGTGGCACCGCCGCAAGCAGTGTCCGGGTATATTCATGCTGCGGATTGCTACACACCTCTCCGGTGGGGCCGCGTTCCACGATCCGGCCGCCATACATCACCGCCATCTCGTCGCTCACGTACTCCACCACGCCGATGTTGTGGGTGATGAACAGCAGGGTAAGATTGCGCTCGCGGCGCAGCTCCAGCAACAGCTGCAGAATCTCCGCCTGCACCGACACATCCAGCGCGCTGGTCACCTCGTCGCAGACGATGAAGCGGGGGTTGAGAGCCAGGGCGCGGGCGATACCGATGCGCTGCCGCTGGCCGCCGGAGAATTCGTGCGGATAGCGCCACACATAGTCCGGATCCAGCTGCACCTGTTCCAGGGTCTGGCGGGCCAGCTCGAGGCGCTCCTCGGCATTCTCGCCGATGCCGTGCACCGCCATCGGCTCGGTCAGGGTGCGGGCGATGGTGAGGCGTGGATTGAGCGATGACATGGGATCCTGGAAGATGATCTGCATCTGGCGCCGGAACGGGCGCAACTCGGCGCGCGGCAGATCACTGATAGTCGCTCCGCTGAACCGGATCCTGCCGCCGGTGGGTTCGATCAGGCGCAGGATGGTGCGCCCCAGGGTGGTCTTGCCACAGCCGGACTCCCCCACCAGTGCCAGGATCTGCCCTGCCGGAATCTTCAGATCGATGCCGTCCACCGCCCGCACGTAATCGACGGTACGGCGCAGCACCCCCTTCTTGATCGGGAAGTGGACCTGAAGACCCTGCACGTCGATCAGCGGCGCCCGGTCGGTGGCGGCCGGTTCCAGTACCTCCGGCCGGGGAAGATTCTCCGGCAGGGCGGCGAGCAGCTTGCGGGTGTAGGGGTGGCTGGGCGCGCTCAGCACCTGTCGCAGCGGCCCCTCCTCCACGATCTCCCCCTTGCGCATCACCGCCAGCCGATCCGCCATCTGTGACACCACGCCGAAGTCATGGGTGATGAACAGGATGCTGGTGCCACAGCGCTGCTGCAGCCGCTTCATCAGCTGCAGGATCTCCGCCTGCACGGTGACATCCAGCGCAGTGGTCGGTTCGTCGGCGATCAGCAGATCCGGCTCACAGGCCATCGCCATGGCGATCATCACCCGCTGGCGCTGCCCACCGGAGAGGCGGTGCGGATACTCGTTGATACGCTGCGCCGCATCATTGATCTGCACCTGCTCCAGCGCCTCGATGGCCCGCAGCCGCGCCTGCTCGTAGCTCATCTCCGGGTTGTGCAGCTGCAGCGCCTCGATGATCTGATCCCCCACGGTGAACACCGGATTGAGAGAGGTCATCGGCTCCTGGAAGATCATCGCGATGCGCGCCCCGCGGATCTCCCGCCGGCGCTCCTCCGGCAGAGTCAGCATATCTACCTGCTCCACCTCTCCGCCGTCATGGCGCCAGTCGAACAGGATCTCGCCGGCGGGGTGCGAGCTGATCTCCCGAGGCAGCAGCTGGATCACCGACAGCGCGGTCACCGACTTGCCGCTGCCCGACTCCCCCACCAGACAGAAGGTTTCGCCCCTGTCGATGCCGAAGCTGACACCATCCACCGCCTTCACCAGCTTGCCAGCACTGCGCAGATAAGTTTTGAGATTGTTGACCTGCAGTAACACAACCAGCTATCCCGACAACCACACTTTTACATGAGCCA
>JALSRO010000276.1 GCA_026984715.1 Chromatiales bacterium
TGGACCGAATGGTCTCTGTCGAAGGGGCGGACTATCTGCAGCGCTGCCAGACGGAGGGGAGGCCGGTAATCCTGCTCACCGGCCATAGCGTTGGACTCGACTTTGGTGCTACGGCGATCACTCGCCGGTTTGCCACTGTTGGTCTGATCAAGCCGGTCCGCAATCCGGTGATCGAGTGGCTGATGAGTCGTGGCCGCACCCGCTACCAAGGCAGGCTTTACCTGCGCAAGGAGGGTCTGCGACCTGTGGTGCGCGCCTTGCGTCAGGGTCAGGCATTCTACTATCTGCCTGATGAGGATCTGACTCACGTAAAGGGCAGTGACTGGGTTTTTGCCCCGTTTTTCGGCGTGCCGACTGCAACCATTACCGCACTTGGCAAGCTGGCACGACTCTCTGGTGCGGCAGTGATTCCGTGCATGACCCGGTATCTGCCGGAACAAGGGCGCTACCGGGTATCACTCTCTGCGCCGCTGAAGGATTTTCCGTCGGGGGATGCCGTGGCTGACACGGTGCGCATGAATGCCGAACTGGAGAGAATGATCCGCCGGCAGCCGGAACAGTACATGTGGTCACTGCGCCTGTTCAAGACCCGTCCCGACGGGGTGCCTTCACCCTATCGATAAAAGTCTGGTTCACCCGGAGGGCGGCTGCGAAAGCGCTTGTAACTCCACTGATACTGTTCTGGCAGGGCGCGTACGCACTGTTCCACTCCCTGGTTGAGGGCGGTTGCCGAACGCAGGGGATCGGCATCGTGGATCCCCTCCGGCGCGGGCGAAAAGTGAATCAGGAAGCCGCGCCCGCGGGGGAGTCGCTCGGCATGACAGAAGATAACCTCGCTGCCAAATTTCCGGGCCAAACGTGACAGCAGCGTCATGGTGTTTGTGCTAATGGAAAAAAAGGGGGCGAAAACTCCCTGGCCGGCAGAGGGAACCTGGTCGGGAAGAATGCATACGATCTCGCCCCGGCCCAGGGTTTTATAGAGTGCGCGCACCCCACCGGCATCTGTGGGGACCAGCCTTGCTCCGAACCGCTCGCGCCCCAGGCGCACCATGCTGTCCATGCCCTCCAGCCGGGGCGGGCGGTACAGCGAAGTGACGGGATAGTTCAGCGAGCAGTAGAGGCCGACCATCTCCCAGGCGCCAAGGTGGGGGATCGCCAGAATAACCCCTTTGCCTCTGTTCAATGCGCCACGCAGATGTTGTTCACCCTTGACCGAGTGGATCAATCGTCGAATACGCTGCTCCGGCCATAGCCAGAGTGGCCCCATCTCGGTGGCTGTTTTCCCGGTTTCAACCAGACTGTTTCGTGCCAACCTGTTCCTTTCACGGGATGACAGCGCAGGGTAGCAGCGCTCCAGGTTACGCAGGGTGATCCGTTTCGCCCGGGTTGGCAGCATCCAGGCCAACCAACCGAGCGGCATGCCTGCGAAATGGTTTGCTGGCAATGGTAGCAGTGCGAACAGCCGGAGTATTCCCTTGGCAAAAAAGGTGCGAACGGCCTCTCTGGAAATAACGGATTCCACCATCCGGTCAGTTTATCCTGTTTGCGCTATGCGGCATAATGTCTCGATGAAAAATATAACTGAACTGCTCAAACAGCGGATACTCATTCTGGATGGTGCCATGGGCACCATGATCCAGGGCTATAACCTGGATGAAGCGGACTATCGGGGTGAGCGTTTTGCCGATCATCCGGTAGAGGTGAAGGGCAATAATGATCTGCTGGTGCTGACCCAGCCGGATATCATTCGCGACATTCACACCGCCTATCTAGAGGCCGGTGCGGATATCATTGAGACCAACACTTTCAATGCCACCTCCATCTCCATGGCCGATTACCGGATGGAGCCGCTGGTCGGTGAGTTGAACCGGACAGCCGCCAGAGTGGCGCGAGAGGCGGCTGATGCGGTAACGGCAAAAAATCCGGATCGGCCCCGTTTTGTGGCCGGCGTGCTGGGGCCGACGGGGCGTACCTGCTCTATCTCGCCGGATGTCAACAATCCCGGCTTTCGTAATGTTACCTTCGACGAGCTGGTTACTGCCTATGATGAGGCGATACATGGTCTTGTGGAGGGTGGTGCTGATCTGCTGCTGGTGGAGACGGTGTTCGATACGCTCAACGCCAAGGCGGCCCTGTTTGCCATCCAGCAGTACTTTGAGCGGCACGGTACCGTTCTGCCCATCATGATCTCCGGCACCATTACCGATGCCAGCGGCCGTACTCTGTCCGGTCAGACCACCGAGGCGTTCTACAACTCCCTGCGGCATGTGAAACCGCTCAGCATCGGTCTCAACTGCGCGCTGGGGGCGAGCGAATTGCGTCAGTATGTGGAGGAACTGTCCCGTGTCTCCGAGACCTTTGTCAGTGCCCACCCCAATGCCGGTCTGCC
Source organism: Chromatiales bacterium (assembly GCA_026984715.1). GTDB lineage: Bacteria > Pseudomonadota > Gammaproteobacteria > Thiohalospirales > Thiohalospiraceae > DRMK01. The sequence goes on from JALSRO010000276.1 coordinate 2,390, forward strand.
CAACGAGTTTGGTGAGTATGACGAGTCGCCCGAACAGATGGCGGCCGAGATTGAGCAGTGGGCGGCCAGTGGTTTTCTGAATATTATCGGTGGCTGTTGCGGCACTTCGCCCGCCCATATCCAGGCGATTGCCGAGGCGGTAGGCAAACATCCGCCGCGGACTCTTCCCGAGATTGAAAAGCAGTGCCGCCTGTCCGGTCTGGAACCGCTCAATATCGGTCCAGACTCCCTGTTCGTC
>JALSRO010000277.1 GCA_026984715.1 Chromatiales bacterium
GGCCGAAGTGGTAACGGTGGATGACTCCGCGGTGAACTGGCGCACCGAACGGCTCACGCGCAAGTGGCTCGCTGGAACGATTGCGGGTCATGGCAGCGCGCTGCTGGACACTGTGGCGCTGGTGCGGCTGCTGGAGCGGCGCAAGGAGGCGTCTGTCGAGCGGTCGTAACGGCGTGGAGCAGCGCCGTGGCAGCACCTCTTTGGTGAACGAATAGCAGAGACCAACTTCAGAGAGAAACCAGAAACAGGATTTGAGACCATGGAATATGCAGTAGCACAAGATGATGATAACCTGGACGAAATCAACGATCCGCTCACCCAGTGGGTAACCTTCTTTTTGGAGAACGAAAAGTATGGTGTGCCGGTAGAGCAGGTGATGGAGGTGCTGCGCTTTACCGATATCACCCCGGTTCCCGGCGCCCCGGCCGCGGTGATGGGGATCATCAATCTGCGCGGCAACGTGGTGACGGTTCTCGATACACGAAAAAAATTCGGTCTGCCATCGCGGACGCCTGATGATTCCACCCGGATCGTGGTCACAACCATCAATGAGCATGTGATCGGGATCCTGGTGGACAACGTCTCTGACGTCATGTGGCTGCGTGCTTCCGAGATGGAGGCCACCCCCAACACATCCGGTGACGAGAGTGCCAGATTCATCCAGGGGGTGGCAAGCCGTGACGGTGAGCTGCTGATTCTGGTCGATCTGCTCAAACTGTTTGCCGAGGATGAGTGGAAATGAGACAACCGACGGCAGGTACTGGATAGCAGTATCGATGAATACGATATATACCGTAGCCGGGTCGACAGAACCGATGCCCTGCCGGAAATAGGGGACGACCAGTGGAAATAGTAGCTGTCATATCTATCGTCGTGAGCCTGGTGGCCACAGGGGTGGCTGTTGTGGTCTATCTTCAGGGGAGGCAACGGATGTTGCAGGCGGAGGCAAACGAACGGGTGCTTCAGGCCGACATGCGAGCGTTGGCCACCACTGCCGTCGGTGTGGGGGAGCGGGTTCGTGAACTGGAACTGCGGCTGCGCAACGTGGAGCAGCGGCAGGAGCAGCAGGAGCTGAACGAGCCGGCCAGTCACTCCTACAACCACGCCAAGAAACTCGCCCAGCGGGGTGCGGATACGGAAGAGCTGGTGGATATCTACGGTCTCACCCAGGGAGAGGCGGAGTTGATCTCCACGCTCAACCGGGCGGGAGCCGAACCCTTTGGAGTGGCGGAGGAGGAGAATGGGCAGGAGCTGCTGCAGCCGGAATCGGAGCGATTCGGGTGAGAGTCTCCACACTCTCTTGAGCAGCTTTGCGAAGGGTCGCCTGGTGTTACAGCGAACCGATATCTTCCTGGCGTGAGTACCACCCCCGCCTCTCCCACAGGTAGAGGCAGCAGCGCCGTGCTCCATGTCCTGGCAAGCTCTTCTGCACCCCCTCGCCCCTCCGTGATGTATCTCCCGGTTTGCGCGTTCTCCGCGCCTGGTTTCCCATGATGGCTTCCTCGGGTGTTAAACCATTTTCCCCTGTCTGCCGATACGGTTATCGATCCGGCTGTCGTTGCCGGGTTGATGGGTCTGGTCACGTTGCCCCCAGCGGCAGGAGGAGAGATGTCGACAGATGCACCATAAAAGCTGGCAGCCGGGTGTCGAGGCGGTCCTCACGGCGGAGTTTATTGCTCCGGACGATCCCCGCTGGCGGCAGATGCTGGAGCACGTCAGGCATGACTTCTATCATCTTCCGGAATATGCGGCATTGTGTTCCGAGCAGGAGGGGGGAGATGCAGTGGCGTTCTATGCCGAGACCGGCCGCAACACCTTCCTGGTTCCACTGCTGGCAAAGAGAGTCGCGCTTCCTCCCGCGCGGGATGGGGAGTGGCGCGATCTGGCCGCTCCCTATGGATACCCCTCCCCGCTGTTGCTCGATCCCTGCGACCGGACCGGTCTCAGGGAGATGATGGGAGCGTTCCGCTGGGTGGCCCGGGAGCAGGGTTTCGTAAGCGCCTTTGTCCGCCTGCATCCGCTGCTACCGCTTCCGAACGATGTATTACAGGAGTATGGAGAGGTGGTCATGCATGGGGAGACCGTCTCGATCGACCTGACCCTGTCGGAAGAGCTCCTGTGGAAGCAGATCCGGCGCGATCGCAGGAGCGGAATCAGGAAGCTCGTCCGCCAGGGATTTCATGTGGTGATGGATGCGTGGGGTGGTCTGGATGAGTTTATCCGGATCTACCGTGAGACCATGCAGCGTGTGAAAGCCAGTGAGTACTACTATTTCCCGCGCAGCTACTTCAGCGGACTGCGTGCTGCGTTGGGCGAGCGGCTGCATCTGTGCCAGGTGCTCTCTCCGGGGGGAAGGGTTGCCGCGGCGGGGTTGTTTGTCCTCACCGATGGTGTGGTAGAGCTGCATCTGTCGGGGACCGCGACCGAATACTGCCGGATGGGCCCCTCCAAACTGATGTTGTATGAGATCGGCAGGGCGGGAAAGAGGGCGGGGGCCAGCGTGATGCATCTCGGGGGAGGTGTGGGAGGGCGCCGTGACACCTTGTTCGAATTCAAGGCGGCGTTCTCTCCGCTACGCAACCCGTTTGGTACCTACC
>JALSRO010000278.1 GCA_026984715.1 Chromatiales bacterium
CTCACCGACGCTGTAGGGAGGAAAGTTGTAGTGCAACATGAAGGACTCTTTGCGCTCGCCTTCGATGGCGTCGATCAGCTGGGCATCCCGTTCGGTACCCAGTGTAGTAACCACCAGAGCCTGGGTCTCACCGCGGGTGAACAGGGCAGAACCGTGGGTGCGAGGCAGCACGCCCACCTGGATGTCCAGGTTGCGCACGGTTTTGGTATCACGGCCATCGATGCGCGGCTCGCCCGCCAGGATACGGCTGCGAACGATGCGTTTTTCCAGCGTGGAGAGTGCCTCTTTCACCTGCTCGGCGGTATGGTTTCCTTCGCCTTCCTCACCGGCGAGCTTTTCCACCACCGCCTTGCGAATCTCGGACAGTCGGCTGTAACGCTCCTGCTTCTGCTGGATCTGGTAGGCTTGGTTGATATCTGCCTCACACGCCTCGGCGACCGCAGCATGGAGCGCCTCGTCCTCCGCCGGCGGCTGCCACTCCCAAGCGGGCTTTCCAGCCTCGGCCTGCAGCTCCCGGATTGCGCTGATGGCGACCTGCAGCTGCTCGTGGCCAAACATCACTGCGCCGAGCATCACCTCTTCGGAGAGCTCTTTCGCCTCGGACTCCACCATCAGAACCGCGCTCTCCGTCCCCGCTACCACCAGATCCAGAGCCGAACTTTTCAGCTGGCTCAGGGTAGGGTTCAGCAGGTACTCACCATCTTTATACCCTACCCGGGCCGCACCCAGCGGACCGTTGAACGGAGCACCGGAGATGGCCAGTGCAGCAGAGGCGCCGATCAGGGAAGGGATATCCGGATCGATTTCAGGATCCAGCGACAGCACCGTACAGATAACCTGCACTTCGTTGGTGAAACCCTTTGGAAACAGCGGCCGGATTGGGCGATCGATCAAACGGGAGGTCAGCGTCTCTTTTTCGCTGGGGCGCCCTTCCCGTTTGAAGAATCCGCCAGGAATCTTACCTGCGGCATAGGTACGCTCCTGATAGTTTACCGTCAGTGGGAAAAAATCACGTCCCTCCACGGCCTCCTGGTGAGCGACGGCGGTAACCAGCACCACCGTGTCGCCCATCGCTACCTTTACTGCACCGCTGGCCTGCCGGGCGATCTGCCCGGTTTCGAGGCTGACTAGATGGTTACCAAACTGAAACTCTTTTTTGACGAGGGTCACTTGCAATTCCTTGGGTGGGGGTGATGGCTGAAAGCCGTAATAATCCGGATCAACGACGCAGGCCGAGACGGCCGATCAGTGTGCGATAACGCTCCACGTCCTTCTTTTTCAGATAGTCGAGCAGCTTGCGGCGCTGGCTGACCATGCGCAACAGTCCCCGCCGGGAATGGTGATCATGAATATGTTTTTTGAAATGTGCAGACAGATCTTCAATCTGCGCCGTGAGCAGGGCAACCTGCACCTCCGGCGAACCGGTATCGTTGTCGCTGCGCTGGTAATCCTTGACGATTCCGGCCTTGGCTTCGGCATTCAATGACATGAACTATTAACTCCCAACATTGCCAATTGGACCATCCACCTGTCAGACGGCCCGTTCAAACGGTGTATTGTAACTTTAACTTCCCTGCCGGGACAAGTTGAAACTGGATAATTCGCTATTTGCAGATTGCGAAAAATATCAGCCGGGATTGCTCGGTTGACCGGAGTACAGGGCCCACCCATCTGGAACAACCCGTTTTCTTCTGCTCCAGCAGCCCCCGAGTTCAGACACGCAGCAACCGCTTGGGGGCGACGCGACCATCGTCGAGGACGGTTCCCACCCCCAGAAAACGCTCCTTGCCCTCATATATCCGCACCCATCCGGTTGAGGATATCTGCGGAACAAATACCGGCTGCCCCTTGCGGAAGTAGTGGGCTGCCTCCCGGGCAAGTTCGACTGCAGGCCAGTCGAGCAGCGCGTTTTCCATCGGCAGCAGCCGTCGGTCCAGCGCACCGTTCCCCTGTTGCGCCACCGCTTCCAGCTGCTCCAGGGTAATGGCTTCATCCAGCTCGAACGGCCCGGCCTTGGTTCGGACGAGGCTGCTCAAGTGTGCGCAACTGCCCAGAGCTGCACCGATATCTTCGGCTAGCGTGCGTACATAGGTTCCCTTGGAGCAGTGGACATCGATGCTCAGCTCATCGGAGGTAAACTGCAGCAACTCCAGCTTGAAAATGGTGACGGTGCGCGGTTTGCGCTCCACTTCGACACCTTCGCGGGCCAGCTTGTAGAGAGGCTGCCCCTGATGCTTGAGCGCTGAATACATGGGCGGGATCTGCTCAATCTCCCCGGTGAACCGCTCCAGCACCGCTCTGATCTGCTGCTCCTGCAGCTCGGGGATGGGAAGCCGCTCGATCACTTCACCCTCGGCGTCGGCACTGGTGGTACGCACGCCGAGCTTGATGGTTCCCCGGTAGCGTTTGTCTGCATCGAGCAGAAAGGCGGACATCTTGGTCGCTTCACCCAGGCAGATGGGCAGTACGCCACTGGCCATGGGATCAAGATTGCCGGTATGCCCGGCCTTGCGCGCATTGAACAGTCGCTTGACTATCTGCAGCGCCTTGTTGGAGGTGATGCCCAGCGGTTT
>JALSRO010000279.1 GCA_026984715.1 Chromatiales bacterium
ATCCACGCGGCGGCGAAAAAAGCGGTAGAACATCAGACTGGGAATGGCCACCGACAGACCAGCCGCGGTGGTGATCAGCGCCTCTGAAATGCCTCCCGCCAGAGTTCCCGGGTCGCCCACCCCCTGGGTGGTAATGGTGGCGAACACCTTGATCATGCCGATCACCGTGCCAAGCAGCCCCAGCAGGGGAGAGATGGAAGCAATGGTACCCAGGGCATTGAGAAACCTCTCCAGATCGGCGACCACCTGACGGCCGGTATCCTCGATAGCCTCCTTCATGATCTCACGGCTGTGAGAGAGGTTTGCCAGACCGGCTGCCAGCACTTTTCCCAAGGGGGAGCCATTACGAATCTCGTCGATTCGAGCCGATGTCAGTTGACCATTCTCGTGCCACTGTCTGGCCAGATCCACCAGCCCGTCAGGTACGATCCGCCTCCTACGCAAGCTCCAAAACCGCTCGCCGATGATGGCCAGGGCAAGAATGGAACACAACACGATCGGCAGCATCAACCAGCCACCTGCCTCAACAAACTCGAGCACGTTAGATGCCTCTAATTAACCAAGATCAAGTCGCACAATGTAACAAAGAGTACGCCTTGCGGAAAGGGGGAGCCTCTCATTACAACACTTTTATGCGCTCCCGCTGCGCTTCCAGCTGCTCCAGGGAGTCGCGCAGCTCCGCCAGCCGGGCGCGCTCCTTCTCCACCACCGCCGCCGGGGCCCGCTCCACGAAGCTGGCGTTGCCCAGCTTGCCCTCGACCCGCTGCAGTTCGTTGCGCAGCTTGTCGATCTCCTTGCCCAGGCGGGCCAGTTCGGCCTCCTTGTCGATGAGGCCCGCCATGGGGATCAGTACCCGCATCTGGCCCACCAGCGCGGTGGCGGACTCCGGCGCCGGCTCGGACGCCTCCAGCCAGCGGATGGAGGCGGTGCGTGCCAGGGTGGTGATGTAGGGTTGGTGGGCCTCCAGCCAGGCCATGTCCTGCGCGGAGCCGTTCTGCAGCAGTACCGGTAGCGGCTTGCCGGGGGGGATGTTCATTTCGCCGCGGATCTTGCGTATCCCGAGGATGAAATCCATCACCCACTGCATCTCTCTCTCCGCATCCCGGTCGATCCTGCTGCTGTCCGGCTGCGGCCAGGGTGCGAGCATGATGCTCTGCCCCTGGGTTCCGGCCAGCGGGGCGACCCGCTGCCAGATCTCTTCGCTGATGTAGGGCATGACGGGGTGGGTCAGCCGCAGCAGGGTTTCCAGTACCCGTACCAGGGTGCGGCGGGTGCCGCGGCGCTGGGCGGTGGAGCTTGCCTCGGATGTGAGAACCGTTTTGCACAGCTCCAGATACCAGTCGCAGTACTCGTTCCAGGTGAACTCGTAGATGGCCTGGGCCATGAGGTCGAAACGGTAGCTGTTGATGGCCTCTTCCACCTGCTGCTCGGTGTGCTGCAACCGGGAGATGATCCAGCGATCGGCCAGTGACAGCTCGATATCGCCGCCGTTCCGCCCGCAATCCTCCCCTTCGGTATTCATTAGCACATAGCGGGCCGCGTTCCACAGCTTGTTGCAGAAGTTGCGGTACCCTTCGGTACGGCCGAAATCGAAATTGATGTCGCGCCCGGTGGAGGCCAGTGCCGCGAAGGTGAAGCGCAGTGCATCGGTGCCGTAGGCCGGGATGCCGTTGGGGAAATCCTTGCGGGTCTGCTGTTCGATCTTCTGTCTCAGGTGGGGCTGCATCATGCCGGCGGTGCGCTTCTTCACCAGCGGCTCCAGCTCGATGCCGTCGATCAGGTCGATGGGGTCCAGCACGTTGCCCTTGGACTTGGACATCTTCTGGCCGTGGGAGTCGCGGATCAGGCCGGTGATGTAGACCTCGCGAAACGGTACATCCCCCATGAACCTGAGCCCCATCATGATCATCCGCGCCACCCAGAAGAAGATGATGTCGAAGCCGGTGACCAGCACGCTGGTGGGGTAGTAAGTATTCACCTCCGGCGTATCCTTCGGCCAGCCGAGGGTGGAGAAGGGCCACAGGGCGGATGAGAACCAGGTGTCCAGCACATCCTCGTCCTGGCGCAGCGCCACTTCGGGGCCGAAGCCGTGCTTGTCGCGCACCTCCTGTTCGCTGCGTCCCACATAGATGTTGCCCTGGTCGTCGTACCAGGCGGGGATACGGTGGCCCCACCAGAGCTGGCGCGAGATGCACCAGTCCTCGATGTTGCGCATCCATTCGAAGTAGGTGTTCTTCCAGTTGTCCGGCACGAAGCGGATATCCCCCTTCTCCACCGCTTCGATGGCCGGCCGGGCCAGTGGTTCCACCTTGACATACCACTGGTCGGTGAGAAAGGGCTCGATGACCGCGCCGGAGCGATCGCCGCGCGGCACCATCAGCTTGTGGTCCTCCACCTTGTCCAGCAGCCCGCGGGCGTCGAGATCGGCGACGATGCGCTTGCGCGCCTGGTAGCGATCCAGCCCCTGGTACTGCTCCGGGATCAGGCCACCGTTGGGCTCGGTGGCGGTGATGATGCGGGCGCTGCTGTCGAAGATGTTGATCAGCCCGCCGCCCGGCAAGGCCA
>JALSRO010000280.1 GCA_026984715.1 Chromatiales bacterium
AGAGGGGGGCGCAGAACAGCATCTGAAGACATTGGTCGGAAGGATGGATCCTTCGCGATACCGGATCGATGTCATGCAGCTGGGTGAATCCGTTCCTCTTGAACAGGGAAGCTATGGTGCCGTACGGGTGTGGCATATGCCGACGGGGAGACTGCTCTCCTGGCATGGTGTTGGCCGGATGTACAGACTGTTCAAGTTCATTCGTGCCAACGGTCACGAGTGCATCCTCTCATTCTTCGAGAGCTCCGATATTCTGGCACTGCTTCTTTCGCGTGTTACCGGGGTGCGCTGCATTCTCTCCAGCCGTCGGGATACCGGATTCCGGTACAGCCGTAAACTTCGTCTGGCTTATCGGTTCATCGACCGCTGCTTCGACCAGATTATTGTGCCATCCGCGGCTGTTTACGAATCGTTGATAAATAGCGGGACACCACCGGCAAAGATAACGCTGGTCCCCAACGGGGTGGATACCGAACGATTTTCATCGGTGGATGGGGGGTGGTTGCGGAAGCAGCTCGCTCTCCCCAAGGAGTCCCTGTTGCTTGGAATCGTTGCCCGCCTGAGCAAGGAGAAGGACCATCACACTCTGTTGCGGGCCGTATGGCGGCTGGAACAGGAAGGGCGGCGGGTGGTGCTCGTTATCGTCGGTCGAGGGGAGCTGCAGCAACGGCTTGCCGATGAGGTGTCACGATTGGGACTGGATGGGTGCGTCCACTTCCTGGGTTCCCGCGATGACATTCCCCGGATCCTGGCGGGAATCGACATCTTCGTTCTCTCCAGTACTACCGAAGGGATGTCCAACGCCCTTCTGGAAGCGATGGCGGCGGCGAAACCAATAGTGGCAACCCGGGTGGGAGGGAATTCCGCTCTGGTTGGAGAGGGGGAGGCGGGCTATCTGGTTCCTCCCGGAGAGGAGACCGCCATGGCGGATGCGATTGCAAAACTTGCCGATGATCCGGAGCTCAGATTACGCATGGGCGGTACTGGCCTGCAGCGGGTGAAGCAGCGCTACTCGGTCGAAGCGATGGTGCAGGGGTATGAGTCTGTGATTCAGCACGGTCTCGGTTTGAGTCGTTAGGGATTCAATGGGAATGAACAACGTGACTTTCGGCGCTGCCAGTGGAGAGGGAGAGGAGTAATGCGGATGGGTTTCGATCCAGTTGCCGGCGAGACGGAGAGGCCCACCATGCTGGGAGGCGGAAGTTCCCCCCATCAGAAGAGCAGGGAGCTCTCTCACAACTGGCCGCTTCTGGTGCTGATCGCCATGATCCCGCTGCAGAATATCTACCTGGGAAAGATCCCGACGCTGGGAGCGGGCATCAATTTCATCAACCTGATGGCTGTCGCTGCTTTCATAGTCTGGAAGAGAAACCGTGACAGGGCGATACCTTCCTACACGGATCTGCACTATCCCATCTACTGGTTTGTCGCAATCTATATCGTTTCTGCCATCCACGGGGTAGTCTCGATGGGGTATCTGCCGGAGCGCTACATTAGCTCCCTCAAGGATCTGCTTCTCCCCATGCTGATCTTTTTCATCGTGTTGAACAGCATCCGTGATCGCAGGGGAATCGTAGCCGTCGTCGTCGCCACACTGCTTCCGATGCCCTACATGTTTCGCGTATTCTATGCCCAGTTCTCCAGCCTCTATAGTTGGCACTACTCGGACAACCTCCGTTTCGTCAAAGGGACGTTCATGATGCTGGGGAGCAACGAGCTTGCCGCTTTTTATGCCGCCTACAGCTTTGTGGTGATTTTGCTGGCGCTCTATGTGAAACAGTTGCGGTACAAGCTGCTGCTTGGGGTGGTGGCCTTCCTCAATCTCTATTCGCTGATGTATTCGCAGTCCAGGGGTGCATGGCTGGCATTTCTGACGGCGCTGCTGATTGTCCTGTACAAAACGGGCAAGGTCAGAGTGCTGCTGGTTGTTGTGGTTCTATCATTGTCCGCCCCGATGGTTGTCAAGCTGTTTCCCGTCTCCGTTCAGGAGCGGTTCGACACCATATTCGTGGACAAGGGAGAAGAGCGTGACAAGTCGGCAGAGTCGCGTTTCATCATCTGGGAGAACGCCTGGCAGCAGTACAAGAAAAGCCCCCTGTTTGGGGTTGGATACAGGGTGTTCAACCAGTTGAACAGTTATGAGAACAAGGACACTCATAACTACTACATCAAGCTGCTGGTGGAAAATGGCCCACCGGGCCTGCTGCTATTTCTGCTGATATTGTGGCGGGCATACAGAAACTCCAGTGATCTCTGGAAGAGATCCAGTGAGCCGGTTTTCAGAGCGCTCGGTTTGGGGATGGTCGCAGCGGTCGTTTGTTTCTCCGTGGCAAACCTGTTTGGTGATCGATTCACCCACTATCCTCTCAGCACTTATTTCTGGGTCTACCTGGCGCTGGTGCTCAGAGCAAGAAGCATTCTGGAAAACGAGGGGACGGAAGCCGGAAACGAGCCGGAGGAGCGTCCGGTTATACGGTTTGGGCAGATGAGCTACTAGAGCGGAACTATGGATTCAAAGAACGAGAACGACAAGTTGTCGCAACTTTCTGGAAAGGTGAAA
>JALSRO010000281.1 GCA_026984715.1 Chromatiales bacterium
GGATTGGCGGCTGACGTGATAGAGTACCGGAATGAACCGACAACAGTTACTTGCCGAAGAGTTTGCCTTGCAGCCGGATCTTGTTTATCTGAATCATGCTGCCGTAGCTCCCTGGCCACAGCGCACCTGCCGGGCGGTGGAGTCCTTCGCCCGGGAAAATGGTGCCGAAGGAGCTCGTAACTACCCTCGTTGGGCAGAGAGAGAAGCGCGGCTGCGTGCACAGCTATCCACTCTCATCAACGCCCCTGCTGCTGATGATATCGCTCTGCTCAAAAACACCTCCGAAGGGCTGTCCGTAATCGCCTGGGGACTGGAGTGGAACCAGGGCGACAATATCGTCAGCAGCGATGAAGAGTTCCCGTCCAACCGGATTGTGTGGGACTCTCTGCGCAGCAAGGGGGTAGAGTTGCGTCAGGTTCCGCTTGGCCAGGGGGCAACACCGGAAGACGCCCTGATTGCGCAGATGGACAGCAACACCCGCATGCTTGCGATCAGCTCGGTGCAGTATGCCAGCGGTCTGCGTCTGGATCTGAAACGGCTGGGGGAGTATTGTCGCGCCCATGAGATTCTGTTCTGCGTCGATGCCATTCAGAGTGTGGGGGCGATAGCAACAGATGTTCAGGCGGACAATATCGACTTCCTGGTTGCCGATGGACACAAATGGATGCTGGGACCGGAAGGGGTTGCCCTTTTCTACTGCCGGGCGGAGCTGCGGGATCGGCTGCAGCTGTATCAGTATGGCTGGCACATGGTAGAGGACTACCTGAACTATGATCGAGCCGACTGGCAGATTGCCGGAACGGCCCGCCGTTTCGAATGTGGCAGCCCCAATATGCTGGGGATCCATGCATTGAGTGCCAGCCTGTCGCTGTTGCTGGAGTATGGCATGGAGCAGGTAGAGAAGCAGTTGCTGGAAAATAGTCGTTTTCTGCAACAGGCAATCAGCCGGCATGAACAATACGAGCTGTTGAGCCCTCGGGATGAAGGGCGTTTCGCCGGAATTGTCACTTTTCGTCATCGCTCACGCTCCACCGGGCAGCTTTTCCGGCAGCTGACCCAAAGCGGTGTTGTCTGTGCCCAACGTGGTGGCGGGATCCGTTTTTCTCCCCATTTCCATACCGCTACGGCCACACTACAAAAGGCCGTGGCCATGCTGAAAAGCTGTCTCTGAACTTTGCAAAATGGAGGCCGTCGCTGGAGATCGATTTTCGGTGGGAAGTCGAGTGGAGGGGGCGTCTCGCCAGCGACATCCGTAATCGGATTGGAAGTTACAACATATGGACAGAAAACTACTCTTCAGGCAAAATGGTGTATTGACCTTTCAACGGAGGAGTTACATCTATGGCGAAAGAAGAGAGTATAGAAATGGAAGGCAAGGTGATTGAGACCCTGCCGAATACCATGTTTCGAGTCGAACTTGAAAATGGTCACATTGTCACGGCCCACATCTCCGGCAAGATGCGCAAGCACTACATTCGAATCCTTACGGGTGATGAAGTAACGGTGGAGTTGACCCCCTACGATTTGACCAAAGGACGTATCATCTACCGCAAACGATGATCTGCACAATATTTAAGTGTTTTCTTCTGTTTCACCTTTAATATCTTGATTTTTGCGATGTTTGCGTGGCACAACATCGAACAGCAACTTCTCCTCATCGGCGCTGATAGTCACTCTGCCTCCCTGCGCCAGCTGCCCGAACAGCAGCTCATCGGCCAGTTTCTTCTTCAGGTGGTCCTGTAGCAGACGGGACATCGGTCTTGCACCCATGCTCTTGTCATAACCGTGCCGCGCAAGCCAGGCGCGCGCCTTGTCGTCCACGTTGAGAGTGACGTGCTTGTCCATCAACTGGGCCTCGATCTGTGCAACCAGCTTGTCGACCACGAACCCGATGGTCTTCTCATCCAACGGCTCGAACTGGATGACCGCATCCAGCCGATTGCGGAACTCCGGTGTAAAGCTCCGCCGGATCGCCTCCATTCCGTCCGAACTGTGATCCTGCGACGCAAACCCGATTGAGGGCCGGCTCATCTGCTCTGCGCCCGCATTGGTTGTCATCACGATGATGACGTTTCGAAAATCGGTTTTGCGGCCATTGTTGTCGGTAAGGGTGCCGTGGTCCATCACCTGGAGAAGCAGATTGAACACATCCGGGTGAGCCTTCTCTATCTCGTCCAGCAGCAACACCGCATACGGGTGTTTGTTGATGGCCTCAGTGAGCAACCCTCCCTGATCGTATCCAACGTAGCCTGGAGGCGCTCCGATAAGGCGGGAAACCGTGTGGCGTTCCATATATTCGGACATATCGAAACGGATCAATTCGATTCCGAGCACGTTGGCAAGTTGCCGCGTGAGTTCGGTCTTGCCTACCCCGGTTGGCCCGGCAAACAGGAACGAGCCGATGGGTCTATGTTCATCCGCCAGCCCGGAGCGCGCCATCTTGATGGCCGCCGCCAGAGTGTCGATAGCCTCATCCTGACCGAAGATGACCTGTTTCAGCTGCTGCTCCAGCCTTCCCAGCAACTCCATGTCCGAACTCGAAACCTGCTTGGGTGGAATCCGCGCCATATTGGCAACGATGGCCTCTATGTCCTTGACGCCGATGCTCTTCTTGCGGCGTGATGGGGGCAGCAGATGCTGGCTCGCGCCCGCCTCGTCAATGATATCGATAGCGGTGTCCGGCAGATGTCGATCGCTGATGTGGCGATGGGCCAGTTCCGCTGCACTGCGAAGGGCGGCTGAGCTGTATTTTACCTCGTGATGTGACTCATAGCGGGATTTCAGACCTTCCAGAATCTGTACGGCTTCCGATACGGTGGGCTCTGCGACGTCGATTTTCTGGAAACGCCGGGCCAACGCCCGGTCTTTCTCGAAAATGGAGCGATACTCCTGGTAGGTGGTGGAACCGATGCATCTCAGCTCGCCCGAGGCCAGCATGGGCTTGATGAGATTGGATGCATCCATGACGCCACCCGATGCGGAGCCGGCTCCAATAATGGTATGAATCTCGTCGATGAACAGAACTGCACCCGGCTCTTTTTTCAGCTGTCCCAGCACTGCCTTGATGCGTTTCTCGAAATCCCCCCGGTATTTTGTACCCGCCAGCAGTGCCCCCAGATCCAGGGAGTAGATAACGCTATGAGCCAATATTTCGGGAACTTCACCATCGACTATCTTTTTGGCCAACCCTTCGGCGAGCGCAGTCTTTCCCACCCCGGCTTCACCGACGAACAAGGGGTTGTTCTTACGGCGACGGCAGAGAATCTGAACAGTGCGATCGATCTCCTGCTTGCGCCCGATCAGGGGATCGATCTTTCCCTGTTGTGCCAGCTCGTTGAGATTGGTTGCAAAACTCTCCAGCGGTGATTTTCCATTGGCATGCTCGGACTGTTCCTCCTCATCCGTACCATGGTGACCTTCTTCGCTGCCCCCCTCCTCCTGGAGTTTGGAGATGCCATGAGCGATGTAGTTGACCACATCGAAACGGGTGACGTTCTGCTTGCCCAGAAAGTAGACCGCCTGGGACTCCTGCTCATTGAAGATGGCAACCAGCACATTGGCTCCCGTTGCTTCATCCTTGCCGGCCGCCTGGACGTGAAACAGGGTGCGCTGCATGACTCGCTGAAATCCGAGGGTCGGCTGGACATCGCGAATATCCTCCGCTGCCAGCTCAGGGGTGTTGCTATCGATAAACTCGGTCAAATCGCGACGCAATTCATCCATGTTCGCCCCGCAGGCACGCAGCACGTCTGCCGCCGCCGGGTTGTCCAGCAACGCCAGCAGGAGGTGCTCAACGGTGATGAATTCATGCTTTTTCTCCTGCGCTTCCTTGAAGGCAAGATTCAGCGTGAATTCCAGCTCTTTACTCAACATGGATCAGGCAATCTCCATGGTACATTTCAACGGGTGGTTGTGCTGTCTGGAGTAGTTTTCCACCTGGGCTACCTTGGTCTCCGCGATATCCCGGGTAAAGATACCGCATACTCCCGCCCCCCGGGTGTGTACCTGCAGCATTATCCGGGTTGCCGTTTCCCGGTTCATGGCAAAGAATCTCTCCAGTATCAATACGACGAAGTCCATCGGTGTAAAGTCGTCATTTAGTATTATGACCTTGTACATCGGCGGACGTTTCAGCTTGGGCCGGGACGTTTGTGTCGAGATCTCCCCCGGCGGACTCTGATTGTCTGCATAACTACCCATAACAATATCTCAGCTTGGGCTTTTTTCCACCCATTCACATATGTTTGACAATAGCCTCTCCGAAGCTGGAACAGCTGACCTCGGTTGGGTTGTCCATCAAGCGCGCAAAGTCATAGGTTACCGTCCTGGCTTCAATGGCACCGGCAACCCCCTCAATTATGAGATCGGCCGCCTCGTTCCATCCGAGATGGCGCAGCATCATCTCGGCCGAAAGGATAAGGGAGCCGGGATTGACCTTGTCCTGCCCGGCATACTTGGGGGCGGTTCCGTGGGTCGCCTCGAACATGGCTACGGTATCGGAGAGGTTGGCTCCGGGTGCTATTCCGATCCCTCCCACCTGGGCGGCCAGGGCGTCGGAAATGTAGTCACCATTCAGATTCAGTGTGGCAATCACGTCATACTCTGTGGGCCGCAGGAGAATCTGTTGAAGAAAGGCATCTGCAATGACGTCCTTGATGATGATCTCACTCCCGGTATGCGGATTCTCCATCCGGCACCATGGACCACCATCAATCTCGACGGCTCCAAACTCCTCTTTTGCCAGCTCGTATCCCCACGTCTTGAACGCCCCCTCCGTGTATTTCATGATATTCCCCTTGTGTACGAGGGTAACGGAGGTGCGCTGGTTGTCGATGGCGTACTGGATGGCCTTGCGTACCAGGCGCCGGGTCCCCTCTCTGGAGACTGGCTTGATCCCGATTCCCGAACTCTCCGGGAAGCGGATCTTCGTCACCCCCATCTCCTCTTGCAGAAATGCAATCAGCCGTCTGACCTCCGGACTCCCTTCCTCCCATTCGATACCGGCGTAGATATCCTCGGAGTTTTCCCGGAAAATCACCATATTGGTCTTCTCCGGCTCCTTGAGCGGGCTGGGTGTTCCGGCAAAATAGCGAACCGGTCGCAGGCAGACATACAGATCGAGCTGCTGACGCAGGGTTACGTTCAGGGAACGAATCCCGCCTCCCACAGGGGTGGTCAAGGGTCCCTTGATGGATACCACGAAGTCGCGCACCGCATCCAGGGTCTCCTGCGGCAACCACGTATCGTTTCCATAGATCTGCAGTGATTTCTCTCCTGCATAGATCTCCATCCAGGCGATGCCTCGTCTTCCGGAGTAGGCCTTGTCCACCGCGGCATCCACGACCCGGCGCATCACGGGGGTGATATCGATACCGATGCCATCCCCCTCGATGAACGGGATGATGGGACGTTCAGGGACGCTCAGAGTCCCGTCGATGTTGACGGTTATCCTAGTACCATCAGCGGGAATATCGATTTTGGTGTAGGCCATGTGAACTCCTGGATAGTGATAGATAGGGGCGATCTTAACATTTTCAACCGCCACCGGCAGTAGCCGCAGGTGACAGAGGGGGCCAAATCGGATGATATTCTGCCTGACAAATAGAACGTAATGCGTTGCTGCAAAACGTGAATTCAAGTAATCGACTGGTTGGAAGGCCGATCCCACAGGGAATCTAGCTGCGCCATTCCGCGACCGATCATCGCCCTGCGCATTGTTCGTTATTCGAGAGCGATTCGAAAGTGGAGTGGTAGGAGGTGGTGTGTGGCGGGGAGATCGTGAGCAGATCTCCCCATTGACTCAGAGAGATGCCAGATTGATCAGAACGACCCCCTTCTCCACCCGTGTTGCAAAGGTATTGGTGCATCCTTCATCGGGTGGCAGGGCTTCGCCGGAGGAGAGATCGATCTCCCAGCTATGCAGGGGGCAGGTGACCACATTGCCGTGAACGATCCCCTGGGAGAGCGGCCCCTGCTTGTGGGGGCATGCATCCCTTACGGCAAAAATCTCGTCGCGACTGGTACGAAACAGAGCGATGTCACCCTTCCCTGTCTGTACGATACGTGAACCGAGGCGGGGGATCTGTTCCAGACTGCCAACTTCTACCCATTCAGACATATCAGAAAACCCTTTGTAGTTTGGTCGTCAAATTTCATGCGTCGGTAACGATCTTGATTGGGGCAAAACGTCCGCTCTCCTGACGATCACCGGCAATCTGTGCCCAGGGATCCTTCTGGGCGATTTTCTGCGCCTGGAGGAAACGCTGGTAGAGCGCCTTGCGCCGGGCCTCGTCTTCAACGAGGTTCTCCTTGATCCAGGCCAGTCCCACGCGCTCCAGCCAGGGGGCAGTGCGCTCCAGATAGCGGGCCTCCTCCCGGTAGAGCTGCAGGAAGGCTCCGCAATACTCCAGCGCTTCCTCCTCGGTAGCGACTTTACAGAGCGGATCGGCGGCGCGCACCTTGACTCCGCCGTTGCCTCCAATGTGCAGTTCGTAACCGGAATCGACACACACCACGCCAAGGTCCTTGATGGTGGCCTCCGCACAGTTACGTGGACAACCGGAGACCGCTATCTTGAACTTGTGCGGCGTCCATGAGCCCCAGGTCATCTTTTCGATCTTGATTCCCAGGCCGGTCGAGTCCTGGGTACCGAACCGGCACCACTCGGAACCGACGCAGGTCTTCACCGTCCGCAGTGACTTTCCGTAGGCGTGCCCTGATACCATACCGGCCTTGTTCAGTTCGGACCAGACAGCTGGCAGATCTTCCTTCTTTATCCCGAACATGTCGATTCGCTGGCCGCCGGTAACCTTGAGTAACGGCACCTCGAACTGCTCGGCGATATCCGCAATGGCGCGCAGCTCCGCCGGGGAGGTCACGCCTCCCCACATACGCGGTACGACAGAGTAGGTACCATCCTTCTGAATGTTGGCATGGGCGCGCTCGTTGATGAAACGCGACTGGGGATCATCCTGCGCCTCTTCCGGCCAGGCTGCCAGCAGATAGTAGTTGAGAGCCGGACGGCAGCTGCTGCAGCCGTCGGGGGTGCGCCAGTCCAGAGTCTTCATTACGGCACGGATGGTGGTCAGATGATCCTGCCTGATGGTGTTGCGGACGTCGTCGTGGCTGTAGTCGGTGCAGCCGCACATGGGTTGTGTCTGTGGTGCGGCTGAGTAGTCTCCACCCACCGTGTCGGCCAGGATCTGTTCCACCAGACCAGTACATGATCCGCACGATGCCGAAGCCTTGGTATGAGCACGCACCTCATCCAGAGTGAACAGCCCCTTCTCCACGATGGCTTTGACGATGTCCCCTTTGGTCACCCCGTTGCAACCACAGACCTCGGCATCATCGGGAAGGGATGCCGCTGCGTTTTCCCCTCCATGGCCGGAGTCACCCAAATGTGCCTGACCAAAGAGCAGCTGATCCCGTATCTCGCTGATGTCGGTGCCATCACGCAGCAACTGGAAGTACCACGCGCCGTCCACCGTGTCACCATAGAGAACGGCGCCTTCCACCCGGTTGTCCTTGAGTACAATCTTCTTGTATATCCCGGCACTGGCATCGTGCATTACAATCGCTTCGGTATCCTCACCACCGGTAAAGTCACCTGCCGAGAAGAGATCGATACCGGTGACCTTCAGCTTGGTGGATGTGACGGAACCCTCATAGTGGCCGATACCATATTCCGCGAGGTGATTGGCACAGACCCGGGCCTGTTCGAACAGCGGTGCAACCAGTCCGTAAGTTACACCCCGGTGCTGCACACACTCTCCAACCGCATAGATGCGCGGGTCGAAGGTCTGCAGCGTGTCGTTCACCACAATACCGCGCTCACAATGGAGCCCGGCCTCCCGGGCAAGCTCGATGTTGGGCCGGATCCCTACCGCCATCACCACCAGATCGGCCTCTAACTGGCTGCCATCCTTGAAGCGCAACCCCTCCACGCGCTGTTCGCCCAGGATGGCTTCGGTCTCCGCCTCCATCTTGAACTTCAACCCCCTCTCTTCGAGAGTGCGCTGCAGCATGGACGCAGCGGTCTTGTCCAGCTGGCGTTCCATCAGGGTGTCCAGAAGGTGTACCACGGTCACATCCATCCCCTGCTGAAGCAGGCCGTTGGCGGCCTCCAGGCCGAGCAGCCCACCGCCGATCACCGCCGCTCTACGGTACTGTTTGCTGATGGCGAGCATGGAGTCCACGTCCCCGATATCCCGGAAACCGAGGACCCCTTCCATGTGGTGTCCGGGAACCGGGATGATGAACGGGCTGGATCCCGTGGCCAGCAGCAGGCGGTCATACTCGGCAGTAGTGCCATCTTCCGCTATGACACAGCGTCTAGTACGGTCGATCCTGACGACCTTCTTGCCCCGGTGTAGGGTGATGCCGTTCTGCTCATACCATTCCAGATCATTGAGCATAATCTGGTCGATGGTTTTCTCTCCGCTGAGCACCGGCGAGAGCAGGATCCGGTTATAGTTGCCATAAGGCTCATCACCAAAAACTGTAATATCGTACTTATCCGGGGCCAGTTTGAGCAGCTCTTCGAGCGTGCGCACACCTGCCATGCCGTTTCCAACCAGTACCAGTTTGTCTTTGCTCATAAAGGGTTCCACATTATCAATAACCGAAAATAGGGTTGCGGCACGATTTGAACTGCCCGGCATTTGCGCTTAGCAATTTGCGCGCCATGTCGGAGTTCCGGCCTTTCGAGATTGTTTACAAACAGATTTTCTGCAAACAGCGGGTTGAGACAAGGGTCAATTTCAACACGGTTTGCGCACCAGTATACAGCAAAATCGAAACCATTTTGCCCTCTATTGGTGCGCTATCCGCCTCCCGGGTGAAGAGCCCCCGCTCCCTCAACGACGAAACTTCTTTCTGTCGACCACCCAAACAGCAGCTTCGAGACGGGAGTGGAGGTTGAGCTTCTTCAGCAGATGCTTGACGTGAACCTTGACGGTTCCCTCTGTGATCTTGAGCTTGCGCGCTATCAGTTTGTTGCTCAGGCCGCTGGCGATGAGATCCAGGATCTGCTCTTCCCGCTCGGTCAGACCCGCCTTGTCGGGGTCTCTCGGTGCAGACTCCTCCCGAAGTGCGTGAGCCAGCAGTTCGGTAAGTTTGTCGCTGATTACCAGCCGTCCCCTTGCCGCCACCTGAAGCCGCTCCAGAATCTGCTCCGGCTCCATATCCTTGAGCAGATAGCCGTCGGCCCCGGCCCGGAATGCGGCTACCACGTGCTCTTCGTTGTCGGAGACGGTGAGAATGATCACCCGGGAGTCTACGTCGGTCTTTTTGATGGCCTTCAGTGTTTCGATGCCATCCATCCCTTTCATGTTGAGATCGAGCAGAATCAGATCCGGATTGAGCTCGAGCGCCAGCGCAAGCCCTTCTTCCCCGCATGCGGCCTCCCCGACCAGCGTGAGGGTGTCGTCCAACGCAATGAGATCGGCTACCCCTTTCCGGAAGAGAGGGTGATCGTCGATGGTAACCACAGTGCTCCGCCGGGTCTGATTCATGGCTATGCTGTTCTCCGTAAGTTTTCATCCGGCCCGCTGGCATGGACGGGAGTGAACGCCAGGTTCACCTCTGTTCCACCATCTGTTCCCCGGGATACCTGGATGTTTCCTCCAAGACCGCTGGCCCGCTCATTCATGATGGCCAGGCCGTAGTGATCCAGCCGCTCGGCCCGCTCATTGATTCCGATGCCGTCATCACTGATACGGATCTTGATCTCTCCATTGTCATTGTGGAGCGATACCTCCGCATTTTCGGCCATGGAGTGGCGGGTGACGTTGGCCAGTGCCTCTCGAATAATGTGCAGGACGTGGATCTCTTCGTTGGCGCTCAGTTGACACGAACCCAGCTGGTTGTCGAGACTTATGTCGATACCGCTGCGACTGCGAAACTCTTCCACGGTCTCTTCCAGGGCCGCGCTCAGCCCCGGTCCGTCGATCTTCAGTCTGAAGGTGGTGAGAAGCTCGCGCAGCTGCCGGTACGCCCTGCTGATCCCTTCCCGCAGCTCGTCGATAACGGGGCCGACGCCCTGATATCCATCCGATTGCGACAGGATGGCATTTATCCGCGCCACCTGGATTTTCAGATAGGAGAGTGACTGGGCCAGCGAGTCGTGAAGCTCACGGGCGATAACACTCCGCTCTTCCAGCAGCGCCAGCCGCCGGCCCTCGGTCGCGCGGCGGGTGATATTTATCGCAATGCCGATATGGCGGGCTACCGCTTCGAGCGACCGTTTCTGCCACTCCTCCAGGCTCCTGCCGGGCAGAATTTCGGTGAGAAGTACTCCATACTGCAATTCCTGATCGCGGATGGGAGTGGATACCACCTGCAGCAGCTGGTTGCTACTGCGGCAGAATTTCATGGTGTGGGTCTTGTAGTCGCCGAAACAGCCAGGGCAGTTGGGAGGCGAGCAGGTATCCGGCTCCCCTTCGATATGGGTGCGCGTGGTAGCCAGCTTGATCGCCCTGCCGGTATCGTCGTCTCCGGTCAGACAGATGGCTCCAGGGCCCATCCCCAGCAGCTTTTCGACATCCTTCAGCACCGCAGTGTACACCGCCTCGGATATGGGGGCGGTATGCAGCCGTTTGGTAGTATTGTAGAGCAGCTCCAGCGAACGGTTGCTGCGCTCGAGGTCAGTGGTTTTCTCATGGACCCGCACCTCTAGATCGGCATACTTCTTGGACAGGTCCTCGGCCATTACATTGAATGCTGCACCGAGCTGCCCCAGTTCATCGTCGTTGGTATGCCGGGTGCGAAGGGAGAAATCCCCCCGGCGGGCGCTCTTGGCGCAGGCCAGCAGCTCCCGAAGCGGGACCAATACGCGATTGTTCATCAGGTACATCGCGAGAAATACGACGAACAGCGTGAGGAACAGCGAACCTATCTGGATCAGGCGCAAAAGGCGGATTTTGGACTCGACATCCTCTTCCAGCAGTTTGACCATGGAATCGATATCGGCAACGAACGGATCGACGAGCGAAAGATAGTCCGACCGCCTGCCCGCAGACCCGGAATCATTGCCATTGGCAAGCCTGAGAAACAGGGGTTTGATGGTATTCTGCCAGCGCTGCATGATCTGCCGGTACTTGGCGGTCAACCCATTGTGGGGGTTCTTGGAGAGTACCGATACCAGCCTTGGATCAACGAGACGCGATTCGAACTCCGCCACCAGATCATCAGTTCTGCGCCTGAAGCTCTCCTTGTCGTGCGTAGCCGCCAGCTCCTGGGCCAGAGCATTGGCGATCCGGTAGGACTGCATGCGCAACGTCCCGGACTGATTGATGGCAGCCGCCACACCCTGCGTCAACTCTGCGACGATCACCGAACTCACCATGCTGGCAAATGCCAGGGCAGTGATGGTTGCCATCGCAATACCCATGCGCAGCAACAGCGATCTGCGGGGAAGCCGGTACATGGCGCGATTATAGCGTCGATAGTAGTGACTACAAAGCTGAGCCCAGCAGAACAGGGGGCGAAGCGAGCTCTCAACTGCCCATATCAGTTCATATCCTCTCCGGATCACCCACATACCACCAAAAATATCGGGGGTGGATATTACCTTTCTAATACTGGGGGATAAAGACGGAAATATTCCGCCAAATCAATGCGTTGAGAAAATTACCCTATTACCGCCTTGGGGGTATTGAAGTTCCGGCCGAGAGAAATCATCTCTTGCAACCCCTGCTGTTCTGTCGTTAAATCCATTACAGACGGTAATGGATTGAGTTTGGGATCGATCCAGAGTCTGCCCGAGGGGTCTGCCCGGGATGCGGAGCGGATGCGCATGCCGCGGAGACGGGTCCATT
>JALSRO010000282.1 GCA_026984715.1 Chromatiales bacterium
CCAGAACTGGTCCCGAGTGGAACACCACCCGGGCCGGCAGAGCCATCATCGGAAAGTTTGGAAGATGGTTGTACGATATGCAGGCCGAATACGGCTTGGGCCGGTTCCAGTTCGGTCATCCCGGCGGGGTTGAAATAGATGGTGCTGGCATCTTCGGCGCTGGCAGATCCTCCCGCATAGGCACTCCCCATATTGCTGGTGCTCTGTTCGATGAGGGCAAATCCGGCCGCGGACACGGTGCAGGTTAGCAGCGAGAGTGAGGCAAAGGTTACAATGGACAGAGAGGTGGAGTGGTTTGGCTTCATGGCAGGTCGTCCTCCCGAACCCGGTTGATTGTTTGTCTTGGTGTGCCGTTGCTTGGAACGCTATTGATAGCATATTACAATCCTGCCGCCAACATATTGAAGTAAACAGTAAACTATTAACCCGGCAACGATATATATCGTATTCAGCCGTGGTGCGCCGGTTCGCAGCAAGGCAGCCCATCGCCGCTGCAATCGCTCTACGGCAAGATGGGGTGACGCAGCAGGTGGGCCGGTACGCCGCAGCCTGTCGTCGAATATCATGGGTTCAGGGGCATCAGGCAGGTATCGGAACAAAGCGCAGAACGCCGGGCCGGCGCCTGCTTGAAACCCAGAGTGCGACATATATTGTCGCCGGATTAATAAATGCGTAAAGAGATATTATGAAGGAGGTTATCGGAGGCTGGCTGCGGAAGCGTTTTTCCGATCCGCAAGCGGTGATTCTGACAATCCTGCTCCTGGCAGGGTTTACAGTCATCGTGGTGGCGGGGGAGATGTTGGCTCCGCTGCTCGCCAGTATCGTAATCGCCTATCTGCTCGAAGGACCCATCTGCAAGTTGGAACGGCTGGGCGCCCCCCGGTTGCTGGTGGTGATACTGGTGCTGGTCCTGTTCATGGCCTTCCTGGCATTCCTGTTCTTTGCCCTGTTGCCCACCATGTGGCAGCAGATGACGGATCTGTTCCAGGAGTTGCCGGCCTATATCAGCCGTGGTCAGCAGGCGCTCATGGAGCTGCCAGCACACTATCCCTTCATCTCGCAGGTCCAGGTGGAGGAGATCATGACCGTGATTCGGACGGAGCTGGGCGGACTTGGGCAGCACATCCTGTCAATCTCCCTCTCCTCGCTGGCCGGTGGAATAACCCTGCTGGTCTATCTGGTTCTGGTGCCGGTGCTGGTCTTTTTCCTGCTGAAGGACAAGGAGGAGATTGTCGAATGGATCACCTCCCATCTCCCTCCGCAGCGCAGACTGCTGAACGAGGTGTGGGAGGAGCTCGATCAGCAGCTTGGTAACTATGTGCGGGGGAAGTTCTGGGAGATTCTCATTGTGGCTGTGGCCAGCTACCTGCTGTTTGCCTTCATGGCTCTCAAGTACGCCATGTTGCTGGCGGTGCTGGTGGGGTTCTCGGTACTGGTACCCTATATCGGTGCGGCGGTGGTGACTGTTCCCATTGCGGTGGTGGGTTATTTCCAGTGGGGGTTGGATTCCCAGTTTGCCTGGCTGATGGTCGCCTATGCCATTCTTCAGGCGCTGGATGGCAATGTGCTGGTCCCTCTGCTGTTCTCCGGCGTGGTCAATCTCCATCCGGTGGCGATAATCGCAGCGGTTCTGTTCTTTGGCGGAATCTGGGGGTTCTGGGGAGTGTTCTTTGCCATTCCGCTGGCGACCCTGGTCAGCGCCGTGTTGCGGGCCTGGCCTCACCACGGGGACGAGGGTTCCGAAATCGGGGTGACCGAAGAGAAGAGAGCTTCCTGATGGGTTGCCGGGTCACTCCCGGCTCTGGTCGATCCCGTGCTTGCGCATTCGGTAGAGGAAGGTGTCGCGGGTCAGTCCCAGCAGGCGGGCTGCCCGGGTGCGGTTGCCTCCGGTGCGGGAGAGTGCCTGGACGATCAGCTCCCGCTCCAGCGTATCCAGTTTTACACCCCCTTCGGGAAGGACAAAGGTTCCTTCGCCAAATGATTCACTCCTCTCCTGGGAAAGGAGTTCGGGAGGGAAGTTCGCTTCGGTCAGTTCCTGACCGCTGAACAGGACCACCATGCGTTCACAAAAGTTGCGCAGCTCCCGCACGTTGCCGGGCCAGTGGTAGTTGTGGAGGATCTTCATCACCGCCTTGCCGTAGCGCGGCGGGGCGACGCCGTGCTGACGGGAGAGGCTGGATGTGAAATGGTTCAGCAGCAGGGCCAGATCTCCGCGTCGCTCGCGTAACGGAGGCAGCAGCAGCGGAACCACGTTGAGCCGGTAGTAGAGATCGGCACGGAACTCACCCTCTTGCACCATCTCGTGGAGATTGCGATTGGTAGCGGCAATGACCCGTACATCCACCACTGCCGGGGAGGTCTCCCCCAGTCCCTGACACTCCCCGGACTCCAGAAAACGCAACAGCTTCGCCTGCGTGGGGAGCGGTAGCTCGCTGATCTCGTCCAGAAACAGGGTGCCTCCCGCCGCGGCGCGAAATCTGCCGGGGTAGTCCTGATCTGCGCCGGTAAACGAGCCTCTGCGGTGTCCGAACAGTTCGGATTCCACAAGGT
>JALSRO010000283.1 GCA_026984715.1 Chromatiales bacterium
TGGCAGGATCCGGTTTCACTACCGCTGCCGGACGGTTACCCGGCCCGTCGGGGCTGGATTCGAGATAAAGAGACGGCACCGATATCAGTCCGGCAGCGGCCGGCCGGACTCCATAGCTCCGATAGGCTGCGGCCGATTTGACCGCTGCCTGATGAACCACCGTAACCATCTCGGAAAAACCGAGGTTGAGTAACTCTGCAGCCTCTTCGATACAGGCGTTGGTTGCCTTCGAGTACCAGCTGTGCTCCGCGGCCCTTGCCAGCTCAAGAGCCAGGAGGATCACCCTGATGCGGGGCCTCCCCGAATTTTCCGGCCTCAGCGCATCGTGTACCAGCAGTGGTAACTTCCAGGCTCGAGCCATCTCCAGCGAAAGGGCGTCATAGCTGAATCCCAAAACGTGACGCTGAGCGGCTGTATGCGACAGTCTGCCGCTCCCGTGGGTCAGATCCTCGATCTCCTGCGCTTTCTCGGGCTGGCAGGCCCACACTGCCATCTTCCCGATCTTGTACAACAGGGTTGCCGCGAACACCTCCCAGGGAACCATGTCGGCCCGCAACTTGGCCCAGGCCATCGATTGCACCCCGGCGTGCCACGCCTGGCTATATGTCCTGAGCAGGCCCCGCCTTTCATCCTCGATGCTCTCCGGATCGATAACAGGCAGGCCGGCAGGTATCGATTTCATTCGATCCAGCCCCAACATCATGGCAGCGTGCTCCACCGTTGTCACAGGCATTCCAAAGCGCTGGTGCTGCACACCGTTCGCGCGCATGAAAACCTGACTTGTGAGCGCCGGGTCTCGCTGGACAGTCTCAGCCAGTTGCTCGAACGGATCCGGACTCCGATACAGCTCTTCCAAATCGGTCAGGGTTTTCTTGAGTAGGGGGAGAGTTTTTCCCCCAAGCCACCGCTCCATCCACTCTTTAGGCTCTCTGTTCATTTATTTGCTCTTTTACCCTTCAGAGATTCGGGATACCGTTCGATATCCTATTCAACAGTCCCAACCTGCATAAATCGTCGCTCAAACAGGTTATCGGCAAATCAGGGCAATGATTTAATCTCGCCGATCTGCCGGCGAGGTGAAGGAATCGTTTTCAATGAAGACTATTATCGGCATCCTTATAGTTGCGGGTAGCGTCGTGGGAGGCTACCTGATGGCACATGGAAGGCTGGGCATTCTCTGGCAACCGGCCGAGTTGGTCACCATCTGCGGTGCGGCCTTCGGCGCCTTTGTCATATCCAATCCAGGTATCGTCATCAAAAAGGCGATGACGAGCTTTCTGGTTCTGGTGAAAGGTTCTCCCTACAACAAGGCCATGTACATGGAGCTGCTGGCGCTGATGTACGAGCTGTTCAGCAAGGCCCGCAAGGAGGGGGTGATGGCGCTCGAATCACATATCGACGAACCGGACAAGAGCGATATTTTCTCCAAATATCCAAAAGTTTCTGCCGACCATCATGCCATGGAGTTTCTGACGGATTACCTGCGCCTGATAGTCGGGGGCAACATGAATGCTTTCGAACTGGAGAACCTGATGGATATCGAACTCGAGACCCATCATGCAGACTCGCTCAAGACCGGTGACGCCCTGACTGCAATCGGGGACGGCCTGCCCGGCTTCGGTATCGTCGCCGCGGTGCTCGGGGTGATAATCACCATGGGTTCCATCGGCGGGGAGCCGGCCGAATTGGGAATGCATGTGGGCGCCGCCCTGGTGGGTACTTTTCTGGGAATTCTGCTCTCCTATGGATTCGTCGGTCCGATGGGCACCGCTGCAAATGTCATCGCAGAGGAGGAGTCAAAGTTTCTGACCTGCATCAAGGTCTGCATCATGGCCACTCTGAACGGCTATGCGCCGCCGATTGCCGTAGAGTTCGGGCGTAAAGTCATCAGCCATGAGCACCGTCCCGGTTTTGCCGAGCTGGAAGAGCATGTCAAGGGCTGAGCCGGGCACTCTGGGTAGAAGAGCATCAACCGCACTGAACAGATATGGATAGTAACGCCGTTCAGCCAATCATCGTAAAGCGCATCAAGAAAGGGGGGCATGGAGGTCACCATGGCGGCTCATGGAAAGTGGCCTATGCGGATTTCGTAACGGCCATGATGGCGCTATTTCTCCTTTTGTGGCTGCTCGAGACCACCCCCAAGGAGAAGCTGAAAGCGATGGAGGGCTATTTCCAGAGCCCCAGCATGATCCAGGCCGCAGGTGGCGCCAGCACCGCTGTAATCGACATGGGTGGGGGAATGGATGCTCCCAGGGGAGAAGGGGGGACGGTTCTCAAGAGCAACCCCGACAGTGCGGATGTTCCGCCCCGCGAAAAGGAACGGGGAGAGAGTCGGCATGAATTGGAGCTACTGCTGCGCAAACTCAAGGAGA
Organism: Chromatiales bacterium; assembly: GCA_026984715.1. GTDB lineage: Bacteria > Pseudomonadota > Gammaproteobacteria > Thiohalospirales > Thiohalospiraceae > DRMK01. The sequence goes on from JALSRO010000283.1 coordinate 2,376, forward strand.
ACATTCAAAACCATCCTATCCTCCACAGCTTCAAGGATCAGATCTATCTCGATATAACCGACGAAGGACTCCGCATCCAGATAGTGGACCGGAAGAACCGCCCCATGTTCGATTCCGGAAAAGCCCGCCTGAAACCGTACGCACAGGTGATTCTGCGTGAGA
>JALSRO010000284.1 GCA_026984715.1 Chromatiales bacterium
AGGAGATACGGCGCCCTCCCCAGACAGGGGTGGCGGTGGCGGGAGTGATCCACTCCTTCCTGTCGCCGGGCTGCTCGCCATGCTGCGTCGGCGACTCTGTCTGGGGCGATTGCTGTCTCCGGTCGTGGTGCGTTGGTACGCAGCGGCTTGTCGTTTGGGTCAGGGCCGTCAGGCGCCGGACCTGCGTTACAGCGCGCTGGACAGGGATGTTCGGGTGCCACGGGTGCAGGGATAGAAGCGGCCTCGACGAGGGAACAACCCTTGCCTGCGCACTGCGCTTTGTTCCAGCCACTGCCCGAAGCCCTGAATGCGGCATATATTGTTTCCGGGTTAGTAATATACTGTCGTTGGTCTTGGTAAACGGCTTTTTGCCACCCACCAAGTACTATATGCCCCAACTCTGCCAAATGAGTTGCAAGTGGCGGGTAGGTGCGGGTTCACATAAGTTTGACGTTCGGCTCTTTACCCCCATCGGCAAAGATGGTTGAATATTAACCCATTCAGGCTATTACGCTGGGTCGTTATCGGTATATACTTTCCCGTGTCGGGTGAGTGACCTGGGTAGTGCGCCAATCCAGAGCGCCATCACCGCCTGTTGGAAGAAGTGACAATAACAAGAAATATGAACCTGCGTCAGTGAGATGCGGGTAACCTGCAGAATATCTGGACAAAACAGAATCCGGGTAATATAAGTTTTGAACGGAGGGTTACAACGCAGGGAGGTTGTCAGGTTCCGGGAATTTTCGCAAAGTGAGAGGGAGTTCGAGAAGGGTTGATGTTACCACCGGGTGGTTGCTTCGGCCCGGCAGCACCGAGACTTAAGACTACGGACTGTTTTCCCCGATCCGCAGTGAATCCCCAAACCGAATTCATCTCTCTGATGACTTTATTTTCAGTCTGGTATGGATGGCGGTCGTTCTGTCTTTGAGATGCGGCTGCTGCCTGCCGGGGGTAGGGAGAGTTGTATCTGATGAAGAAACGATATCTGCGCGGCGGGCCTCGCGTATGGGGTCCCCTGTTGCTGGCAGCCATGCTGATGGGAGGGTGCAGTTCCCTTCCCGAGCTGAAGCCGTCCGGACAGGTGCACCAGGAGTCACCTTATCTTATAGGTCCGGGTGATACGCTGGAGATCTTTGTGTGGGGGAACCAGGAGGTTTCCGGCTCGGTCAAGGTTCGTCCTGACGGGCTCATCAGCACCCCGCTGGTGGAAGATCTCCCCGCCAGTGGAAAGACCCCGACCCAACTGGCCCGCGATATGGAGAAACGTCTCGCGAGGTACATAAAAAGTCCGGTCGTTACCATAACCGTGGCTCACTTCGTCGGTCGTCCTTCTGAGCAGATCCGTATCGTGGGTGAAGCAGCCAAGCCCAAGGCTATCCCCTATCGTGAACACACCACCCTGCTGGATGTGATGATCTCCGTAGGCGGTTTGACCGAATATGCTGCCGGGAACAGCGCTACCATCGTGCGCGTTGTCAATGGGAAGCGGCGTCAGTACCGGGTGCGCCTGGACGACCTGATCAAGGATGGTGATATCAGCGCAAATGTTGACATGCTGCCTGGCGACATCCTGATCATTCCCGAGTCCATGTTTTAGGAGGGCGAGCGATGCAGGAAACTTTTCAGCAGCTGTTGAAATATCTCCACGGGATGTGGCAATACCGATGGTATGCGATGCTGTTTGCCTGGCTGATCGTGGTGGTGGGGTGGGGCGCCGTGATGTTGAAGCCGGATCGCTACGAGTCCACCGCCCGTATCAATGTCGATACCGACTCCCTCCTGAAGCCGTTGCTGAGAGGCATGGCGGTACAGACCGACGTACGCCGTCGCCTCGAGCTGATGTCCCGCACCATACTCAGCCGCCCCAACATGGAGAAGCTGGTGGAGATGGCGGGTCTGGATGTGGATATGTCGGACCAGACCGCGAAGGAGAAGTTTCTCAACGATCTCGCCAGGGATATCGTCGTCAAGGGAGACAAGAGCAGGGTGAACCTGTTTTCCATCAGTTACAGCAATGAGGATCCCAAGGTAGCCAAACGGGTTGTGCAGTCGCTGCTCGACATATTCGTCGATAGTACCCTGGGTGAAAAACGCAAGGATACCAAGCAGGCGCAACGTTTTCTCGATGATCAGATAAAGGCCTACGAGCAGCGTCTGACCGAAGCGGAAAACCGGCTGCTGGATTTCCGGCGCAAATACAGCGGGCTGCTGCCGGGAGAGGGGAGAGGGTTTTTCGACCAGCTTCAACAGGCACAGAACGAGCTGTCGAAAGCCCGGATGGAGCTGCGTCGGGAGCAGTATCGTCGTAATGAGGTACGCCAGCAACTGGTCAACGCCCGTTTTGCTGCAGAGGATGGCATGTCGGGAGAAAACAGTCCTACCGCCGCACTCGATGAGCGTATCAATCTCCTGCAGGCACAGCTGGATGAGAAGTCACTCCGTTTCACCGAGGAGCATCCCGACATTCAAGAGCTGCGGCGTACCATTGCGGAGTTGAAGATGCAGCGGCAGCGCGAGCGG
>JALSRO010000285.1 GCA_026984715.1 Chromatiales bacterium
TCGTCGACGATATCCGCCGCCAGCGCCTTGCCCAACAGAAACTCGGCGGGCACATCCAGACTCTTTATCCCTGCCTTCTCCAGCTCTCGAATATGGCGGGCAGTAATGCGCCGCCCCGCCTCCACCAACACCTTGTCCTCGATGGAGATATCGAAATCCAGCATCTCGCCGCGCAGACGCTGCGGAACCAGCTTTAGGCTGAATCCCCCCTTGGCGATCTGAATATCCTCTTTCTCGAAGAACATATCCAGAATCTCTTCCACCGAATAGTCCAGAGCACGCAGCAACACCGTGGCCGGCAGCTTACGGCGCCGATCGATGCGCACATACAGGATATCCTTGGGATCAAACTCGAAATCCAGCCAGGAGCCGCGGTAGGGGATCACCCGGGCGCTGAACAACAGCTTGCCGGAAGAGTGGGTCTTGCCCTTGTCGTGCTCGAAAAAGACGCCAGGCGAACGGTGCAGCTGGGAGACGATGACCCGCTCGGTACCGTTGATGACAAAGGTTCCGTTGCTGGTCATCAACGGAATCTCTCCCAGGTAGACCTCCTGCTCCTTGATGTCCTTGACGCTCTTGTACTTCGACTCCTTGTCATAGATCACGAGTCGCAACTTGACCCGCAGTGGCGCGGCATAGGTGGTTCCGCGAAGCTGGCACTCCTTGACATCAAAAACCGGCGTACCGAGACGATAACTGACATACTCGAGAGCAGCGTTGCCTGAGTAGCTGACGATGGGAAAGATCGACTTGAACGCAGCCTGCAACCCCTGGTCGGCACGCTCCTTTTCTGCAACATCCTGTTGCAGGAACTTGCGATATGAGTCCATCTGGATAGCCAGCAAATAGGGGACCTCCAGAATGCTGCGCCGCTTCCCGAAATCTTTACGGATGCGTTTTTTCTCGGTGAAAGAGTAGGCCATCGGTATTCCTCAGCTTGTCAATCGTCATCTGCCGTAACGGCCGGGGTGGAACGTTACCAACAGGAAAAGGCCGGTGACTCCAGTCACCAGCCCGGAAAAACTCAAAGAGCCATCCTTGGCATCTTGAAACGGAATACCTCTCTGTATCCCGTGCTGTGTAGCGGATTGGTCAGTGAACAGATCCCGAAGCGATTACTTGAGCTCCACGGTGGCACCGGCCTCTTCCAGATCCTTCTTGATCTGCTCGGCCTCCTCTTTGGTAGCGCCCTCTTTGACGGTAGAGGGAACACCCTCAACCATCTCCTTGGACTCCTTCAGGCCCAGACCGGTGACCCCGCGGACTGCCTTGATCACCTTGACCTTGTTGTCACCGAAGCTGGTCATCACCACATCGAACTCATCCTTCTCGGCGGCCGCTGCCTCGCCATCACCGGCGGCCGCAGCAGGAGCAGCTGCCACTGCAGCAGCGGCAGATACGCCAAACTTCTCTTCCATCGCTTCGATCAGATCGACCACCTCCATCACAGACATATTGGAAATGGTCTCAAGAATATCTTCTTTTGAAACAGCCATGATTTATACTACTCCTCGTTAACTCGGATTCATCCGCACCACTGCTGGCGCTGACTAAATAAACAAAAAAGCTTGGAAAACTATCGTCACGCAGCCTCGGCCTGCTTCTTGTCGCGCACAGCGGCAATAGTGCGAACCAGTTTGGCATGCGGTTCCGCCAGGGTACGGACAAACTTGGTGACCGGCGCCTTCATTACCGACATGAGCAAGCTTATCGCCTGCTCCTTGGTCGGCATCTTGGCCAGACGGTCAATCTCCCCGGCATCCAGCAGCTTTCCGCCGATGGAGACCAGTCTTACTGCCAGTTTGTCGTTCTCCTTGGCAAAATCGGAGATCAGCCGGGCAGCTGCACCGGGATCCTCTTGCGAGAAAGCCAGCACCAGTGGCCCCACCAGGGCTTCCGACATGCACTCGAACTCAGTGCCGGTCACCGCACGGCGCGCCAACGTGTTTTTGACCACCCGCACATAGACACCCGACTCCCGCGCCTTGGCGCGCAGCTCGGTCATCTCGGTGGCGGTCAAGCCATTGTATTCCGCGGCTATGGCGGACAAGGCACTGGAAGCAACCTCGGCAACCTCGGAGACGATAGCCTTTTTATCTTCTAGATTCAAAGGCATACAACATCACCTCTTGACAGATGGGCTTCCACCCATCGTTTTGAGTTATAACCTGAGATAGCGATCGGCAACGCCGAACACGCATCTCCCCCACGGTGTCCTTCAGCGGGATAAACCTGTTTCCGGTAGCACCGTCTACGCAGGCGGGAAAGTTCTCCGATTAAGCATTCACCCCGAATGCACCTGCGGTCTTTGACGCCCGCCGCAACATCAGAAGCGACGGCCAAAGTCTGTAGCCGCCCCTCAGAAGGCCAGCGATGCAGAGTCGACCGGGATCCCTGCGCCCATCGTCGAAGAGACGGTGATCTTCTTCAGATACTGCCCCTTCGAGGAGGCCGGCTTGGCCTTGCGCAGATCGGCCAGCAACGCCTCCAGATTTTCCTTGAGAGCGGTCACGTC
>JALSRO010000286.1 GCA_026984715.1 Chromatiales bacterium
CATCGGGACCGCCATTTTCAGGCCGGCCAGGTTGAACAGCAACAGCTTCAGCCTGCCCTTCCCTTCATCATCCAGTGCCCCGACGTCGTTTGGCGGCAAGGAGCGGGGCTGCAGCTCCCCTTCGACAGGTGCCTCCTCCTCTCCCGCTGCTCCGGGCGGTACTCTTCCACCCGCCACCACCAGACTGACCACGGAACCCACGGCTGGCTCTTCGGTCCGTTCAGTCTCGTCATATAGTGAATCGAGATAGAGATCCAGCGCCTCTCTCTGCTCGGCCAACAGGAGTGATCCGGTTTCGTTGTTCATGATGCTTGCGCCTTCAATTCAACAACGGTCTGTTCCGGCCGCAACAGGTACTGCAGCAGTTTGCTGTAGGCAATCACCCCGCGGGAACGGGGGCGCAGCATGGAGAGCGGCAGCCCGGCCTTGCTGGCGTCGCGGAAGCCGGTGTCCACCGGGATGGTGGACTCCCAGATATACTCTGGATAACTGTTCCGAAGTGCCGCCCAGGCATCGATGGATGCACGGGTACGGCGATCGTACATGGTAGGAATAATGACCCGTGGCAATGGCTGCTGCCCGTTGCGCTGCACCATCTCCAGTGTCTTCAACATACGCTCCAGCCCCTTTTGGGCCAGAAACTCTGTCTGCACCGGCATCAACAGTTTTTCACAGGCAGCCAGGGCATTGATCATCAGCACCCCCAAAACCGGTGGACAGTCGATCAGAACATAATCGAAGCGCTCCCTGACCTCACGCAACGCCTTTACCATCACCAGCCCCGTTCCCTTGCGCACTCCCAGTTGCCGATCCAGCGTGGCCAGAGCCATCGACGCCGGCATCAATGAAAGATTGGCCACGCGAGTAGTGCGAATCACCGGCTCCGGTTCGATCCGGACGCCATTGGCGACGGCCTGAAAAAAGTTGTAGATGGAGTTGTCCAGCTCGTCCGGTTCGAAACCGAAATAGGAGGAGAGGGAGCCATGGGGGTCCATGTCCACCAGCAGGGTTCTGTGACCCTTTTCAGCCAGCAGTCCTGCGAGCGTGACGGCTGTGGTAGTCTTGCCCACTCCCCCTTTCTGATTGGCTACGGCCCAGATCTTCATGGCTCTGCTCCCTCCTCTTCCGGCACCGCAGTGATGGCCGGCACAGGAACTCTCTTCTCTTTGCTGTTATTTCGGCCAGTCTTGAAAATCTTTAATACCACACGCCGATTCTGGGCACGTCCCTCCACCGTCTCGTTGCTGCTCACGGGATGGTTCTCACCGTAGCCGATTGCGGCGAGCAGTTCCGGATCGATTCCATGCTGTGACAACAGGTGGGCAACAGTGGCTGCCCGGGCAGCCGACAACTCCCAGTTGGAGGGGAAAACCGGCGTACTGATCGGGACATCGTCGGTATATCCCTCCACCTGAACCGGAGCGGAAAACTTGCCCAACACCTCGCCCAGCATGGAGAGCATCACTTTGGCCTCGGGGACCAGTCTGGTACTGCCACTGGGAAACAGGATGCGGTTGTTGATGTCGATCTCCACCCACTCATCGGTCTGACGCAGTGTCACCAGACCCTGTTCGACGAGCGGCTCGATCTGCGCCTCGATGGCCTTGGCCATGGTCTGGATGGCAGAATCACCCGCGGGCTTCAGCACCGTCACCGCCTCGTGCCCGGCGGGACTCCCGGGCTCTCCTATCTGGATTGGTGCCATACTTCGCGGTTCTGTACGAAAGGCCGCCTCGAGGGAACCGGACAACACCTTGTACTTTCCCTCGTTGACCTGGGAAACCGAATACATCACCACAAAGAAGGCGAACAACAAGGTTATGAAGTCGGCATATGAGACCAGCCAACGCTCGTGGTTCTCGTGCTCTTCCTGACGTTTTTTTCTGGGCATATCCTGTTATCCATTGACCCGCACTATTTTTCAGTGCAGGTAGCTCTGTAACCGCGTTTCGATATTGTGGGGATTCTCCCCCTGTGCGATGGAGACGATCCCCTCTGTGATCATCTCCCGTTCCCTGGTGCGGGAGTGCGAGATACTTTTCAGTTTGTTGGCGACGGGAAGCAGTAGCAGGTTGGCCAGCGCCACACCGTAGATGGTGGCCACGAAAGCGACCGCGATTCCGGAACCCAGCTTTCCGGGATCGGAGAGATTTTCCATCACGTGGATCAATCCCATCACGGCACCCAGGATGCCGATGGTGGGAGCATAGCCGCCCATCCCTTCGAACACCTTTGCCGCCTGCAGGTCGCGGTGCTCACGAGCATCGATTTCGGTCTCCAGGATGGAGCGGATCAGCTCCGGTTCGCTGCCATCCACCAGCAGACGCAGCCCCTTGCGTGCAAAGGGGTCCGGCTCACTCTCACCGATCGACTCCAGGCCAAGCAATCCCTCCCTGCGTGAGATAGTGCTCCACCCCACGATCTGGTCGATGGTCTTTTCGGGTTTGAAGGCGGGCGGCCTGAAGACCCATACGACAGAGCGCATCGCACGGGAGAACGTCGCCAGCGGCGTCTGCAACATAGAGGCTCCAAAGGTTCCCCCCATCACAATCAGCGCGGCCGGCCCGTTGACCAGACTTCCTAGATGCCCCCCCTCCAGAGACTGACCCAGCAGAATCGCAGCCAGCGCCAGCAGGATCCCTGTAACGCTCAACGCATCCATGACGTTCAGTGAAACACCCGGGCCAATCCGGGACCGATGGCCGCCAGGTCCAGAATCTCGTCGGTCAGGTTGGCCTTGGCCACAGCGCCGGGCATACCGTAGATCACAGAGCTCGCCTCATCCTGCGCCCAGACGGACGAACCCGCCTGCTTCAACCGGCGTGCCCCCTCTCTTCCATCGGCACCCATCCCGGTCAGGATTAGCGACAACACCTTGTCGCCGTACAACTGCGCCACCGAGCTGAACAGCACATCGGCACTGGGTCTGTAGTTCAGGCTCGGATCTCCCTCTTCGATCCGGACGACATGCCGATTACCATGCCGCGCCACGGTCATCTGCTTCCCTCCCGGGGCCAGCAGCGCGGTACCTGGCTGCAGCGGATCCCCGTCACTGGCGTGTCGGACATTGATGGCACACTGCTGATCGAGCCGCTGCGCAAAGGAGGGGGTAAAGTTGGCTGGCATGTGCTGAACAATCAATAGCGGGACCGGCATGTCGGCCGGCAGCTTTCCCAGCACCTGGGGCAGTGCGGCGGGCCCGCCGGTGGATGCGGCGATGGCGATCAGTCGATAGCGCTGTCTCCCACCGCTGCATACAGCCCTGGGGACAGGGGCGGCAACGGTATCACTTTCTGCCGCTACAGGAGGTATGGGGCGATGGCACCGCAACAGCTTTCCCCTCTCTCCCAGCGCCACGATCCGGGAGCAGAGCTGCCGGGAGAGTTCTTCGGGATTGCTGGTGACCTCGGCGAAACGTTTGGGCATGAAGTCCAGTGCGCCGGCATCGAGGGCATTGAGTGTGGCTCTGGCCCCTTCCGTGGTAAGCATGGAGAATATCAGAATGGCAGTGGGACAAGACGCCATGATCTCGCGTGTTGCCGCAATTCCATCCATCACCGGCATCTCGATATCCATGGTGATGACGTCCGGCCGGAGCCGCTCCGCCTGGGCCACCGCTTCCAGTCCGTTTGCCGCTTCACCAACCACCTCGAGATGGGGATCGCTGTTCAGCATGGCGACGATACGCCGGCGGAAAAATCTGGAATCTTCGACAACCAGTACCCGGATAGCCATCCGCTACTCCTGCATGGCACTATCGAGCATATAGCGGGATCACGCCACCCGCCGCTGCTGGGCATGTCTGCGCAACAGGCTGGGAACATCCAGAATCAGCGAGATCTTGCCGTCGCCGGTAATGGTTGCGCCGGCGATACCAGCCACGTCGTGCAGCAGCGCCCCAAGGGGCTTGATCACCACCTCCTCCTGTCCGATGAGCTGATCCACCACGAACCCTACCTTCTGGGTACCCGCATGCACCACCACGACATGAGCCGAGGTCGGCTCCTCTACACTGACGGCGGTACGGTCGTCGATCAGCCATTTACTCAGGTAGAAGAGGGGCAGTGCGGTATCCCGCACCATCACCACACGCTGGCCATCCACCATGTTGGTATTGCTCAGATCCAGATCGAAGATCTCGCTGACATTGACCAGCGGCAGCGCAAACACCTGCTGTCCCAGCACTACCATAAGCGTGGGAATAATTGCCAGGGTGAGCGGCACCTTGATGGTGAGGCGGGTACCCTCTCCGACCACCGAATCGATTTCGATACTGCCGTTGAGCTGGTTGATGCTGGTCTTGACCACGTCCATTCCCACTCCCCGGCCGGAGACGTCCGAAATCTCGGTCTTGGTGGAAAAACCCGGCATGAAGATAAGATTGAAGCTCTCCTGATCATCCATGCGCGCCGCGCTCGACTCGTCCAGGATCCCCTTCTCGATGGCCTTGGCCCGCAGCTTGGCGGCATCCATACCGGCGCCATCGTCTTCGATGGTGAGGAGGATATGATCCCCTTCCTGTTCGGCGGAGAGCACAACGGTTCCCGCCCGCGGCTTACCGAGTTCCTCCCTTGCATCCGGTGATTCGATACCGTGGTCGACCGCATTGCGCACCAGATGCACCAGCGGATCTGCCAATGCCTCTACCAGGTTCTTGTCAAGGTCGGTATCCTCCCCCTGCAACTCCAGATTGATCTCTTTCTTCATGTTGCGGGCGAGATCGCGTACCACGCGGGGAAACCGTCCAAACACCTTCTTGATCGGCTGCATACGGGTCTTCATCACCGCCGCCTGCAGATCGGCCGTCACCACGTCCAGGTTGCCCACCGCCTTGGCGACCTCCTCGTTGTCGAGTTCGCTCTCCAGATTCACCAGGCGATTGCGTACCAGCACCAGCTCTCCCACCATATTCATGATGCCATCCAGACGCCGGGTATCCACACGGACAGTGGCATCCACCGGCGCGGCCTCCTGCTTCGGTTTCGGCTTTTGTCTGGGTTGCGTTTTGCCGGCAGCCACATCCGAACTGCCTGCGGCACGTGCCGGCCCGTTTTCACCGGCACTCTCTTTCGCTGCAGACCGCTCCTTCTTCGGTACACCCGGGGCACCACCCTTGCCGTGCAACTGGTCGAGCAGGGCGTCGAACTCCTCTTCGGTAATCTCGTCATCCGCCGCCACCGGCTGCTGACCGACGGCCTCAACCGGCGGCCCCTTCTTGCCAGGAGCTCCCCCTTTGCCATGTAGCTGATCCAGCAGGGCGTCGAACTCCTCTTCGGTAATCTCGTCGCCGGCCGGAGCCTGCCCCTCGTCTGCGCCATCCAGCGCATCGAGCATCGCCTCGAACTCCTGCTCGGCGCTGTCCCCCGGAGTGCCCTCCGGGGAGCTCGATGGGGTTGCAGACTCCCTATTGGCGGATACCTCATCCTCACCCGGCTCCTCCGTACCGGTTCCCTCGATCAGCTTCTCCAGCGCCTGCAGCAGCTCGGGACTGGCAGGGGCCGGTTCGATACCGGAGCGTACGCTCTCGAGCATTTCGTTGAGAACATCCACCACCGGCAGGATGACATCCATCAATGCCGCATCCACCTTGCGCTCGCCGGAACGCAGGACGTTGAACACATCCTCGGCCCGGTGGCACACTTCGACCAGCGGGATCAGATTGAGAAAGCCGGCACCTCCCTTGATGGTATGAAAGCCACGGAATACCGCATTGAGCAGTCCGTCATCTTCCGGTTGCTGCTCCAGCTCGACCAGCTGCTCACCCAGTTGCTCCAGGATCTCTCCGGCCTCTACCAGAAAATCCTGCAAGATCTCTTCGTCTGCATCAAATGACATTACATACCACCCTGTAACATTTCAGCTTGGATAAAAGCGCCATGGAACCGGCCCCGGTATCTGTCAACGAGCACGGGATGAACGCCGCCTTCAAAACCCCATGCTGGACAGCAGGTCGTCCACTTCATCCTGCCCCGATACCGTATTCCAGTTGTCGACTCCGGGGACCTTGGGCCCACTTGCTGCAATATCGGGCTCGCTCCTCGTCTTTGCTCCGGCCTCACCCTCTTCCTCTTTCCTCCTGCCGGCTACCCGAATCATCCCCACCAGGCTGCTCTCGACGTTCTCCACCAGTTCGATAACGCGGTGGAGGACCTGCCCGGTCAAGTCCTGGAAATCCTGCGCCAGCAGGATCTCGTTGAGATGCTGTTTGATGGCGACCACATCCCCTTCCCACTCCTGGAGGGAGGAGTTCAACTGCCTGCTGAACTGGCGAAACTCCTCTGCATCCATGTCTCGTTTCAGAAAGCGCTCCCAACTCGCCTTGATCTCAAGCATCCGGCTGTGCAACTGTTCACAGAGGGGAACCGCCTGCTCCACGGCATTGAGAGTAGTGTTGGCTGCCTGGTCGGTAAGCGAGATAACATAGTGCATGCGCTCCCTCGCATCGGAGAAATCCTGCTCTGCCAGATCCGACAACTGGGAATCGAGATTGAAACCGTTCAGCGCAGTGTGCAGATCCCGGGTAAGCTTGCCGATCTCCTGAAGCAGCAGATTGTCATTGTTCTGTACCAGACGATCGAGAACCAGGTTGGCGTTTATCTTGTCTTTTTTCTGGATATTTTCGACCAGGGATTGCGCCAGTAACAAGGTCTCTTCACTCAGAATGTTTTCACTGGTCATCGTTTTTCCTTGTTCTTGTTCTCAGCCGACACGCTCGAATATCTTGTCCAGCTTCTCTTTCAGGGTCTGGGCGGTGAACGGCTTGATGATGTAACCATTCACACCCGCCTTCGCCGCCTCGATGATCTGCTCCCGCTTCTGTTCGGCAGTCACCATCAGCACCGGCATGTGGGCCAGTTTTTCATCCGCCCGCACTGCACGCAACAGATCGATGCCGGTCATACCCGGCATGTTCCAGTCGGTTACCAGGAAATCGAAACTGCCGTTCTGCAACATGGGAAGGGCGGTATTGCCATCATCCGCCTCGCTGGTGTTGTTGAACCCCAGGTCCCGCAGCAGGTTCTTGATGATGCGCCGCATTGTGGAAAAATCATCCACAATCAGAATTTTCATGTTTTTGTCCAAAACAACCTCCCATCCCGCACAATATTGCGGTATAGATCGACTCGGTTCGCAGCCGCAGCCCCTGCCGGCTTTCCAGCCGTGACGGCCGGGGAATCGGTGCCTTTTTCTCTAACGTGTTATACGTGCCTGCAGGCGGATAATCGCCTGGCTGTGAATCTGGCTGATACGCGATTCACTGACTCCCATGACCTGTCCTATCTCCCTGAGGTTCAGCTCCTCGTCATAGTAGAGCGACATCACCATGCGCTCCCGCTCCGGCAGTCCTGCAACAGCCTCGGCCAATGTATTCTTCACATCCTGCTCCTGCATGTTTTCCATGGGACAGGGGGCTTCGTCGGTCAGTGCATCCAGCAGGCTGCCGTCACCATCTTCCGACAGCGTCTCGTCCAGACTCAAAACCTTCTGCCCATTGGCGGATTGCAACAGCTCATAGTACTTCTCCAGAGAAATACCGAGCTCCTCCGCTATCTCTTGGGCGCGGGCATCACGTCCCTCGCGATTTTCAACCGTACGAATCGCCGTTGCCAGCATCTTCGCCTTGCTGTGAACTGAGCGTGGAATCCAGTCGTTTTTTCTTATCTCGTCCAGCATGGCTCCGCGGATACGGATGCTGGCGTAGGTCTTGAAACTGGCGTTACGCCCCCGGTCGTAGTTGCGCGCCGCGTCGAGCAACCCGATCATTCCCGCCTGAACCAGATCGTCCACCTGGACGCTGGGCGGCAACCGGTTGGCGAGATGGTAGGCGATTCTCTTCACCAGGTCGGCATGCTCTTCCAGCAGATCGTCCCGGCAGGTCGCCATGGTTGCCGCACTGTATCCCCCCCTCATATCGCTGCTCCCGTTGCCGTGCGGCTGTGCTGAATCAGCCTTTCGATAAAGAACTCCACATTCCCTCTGCTCTCGGCTACAGGCCATTTATCGGCCTTGGCAGCAAGAACTTTAAACTGTTGGGAAGCGCTGCTTTCGGGATACGCCTCCACCACCGCGGTCTGCTGTCGCACCGCCTTGCGAAGTAGTTTGTCGTAAGGGATGCACCCCATGTAGTCCAGCTCGACGAAGAGGTAACGATCGGTCACGCGCGCCAGATTCTCGTAGAGACGGCGCCCTTCCTGCTTGCTGTGGACCATGTTGGATACCACCCGGAAGCGGCCGATGTCGTGTTCCCGGTAGAGCAGTTTGATCAGCGCATAGGCGTCGGTCATCGAGGCGGGTTCGTCACATATCACCACGATCACCTCCTGTGATGCCTTGGTGAAACTGATCACGCTGTCGGAGATCCCCGCCGCAGTGTCCACCAGCAGCACGTCCAGGCTGTAGCTCAGCTCGCTGAAGGCACGAATCAGTGTGGCATGCTGCGCAGCGTCGAGTTCGGCCATCCCCTTGATGCCGGAGGGGGCCGGTACTATCCGCAAACCGTTCGGGGCGGTGACGATCACCTCCTCTAGGCTGCGCTCTCCCGACAATACGTGGGAGAGGTTGTAGCGCGGACAGATCCCCAGCATGACATCCACGTTTGCCAATCCGAGATCGGCATCCATGAGCATCACCTTTTTGCCCTGGCGGGTCATGGCCATTGCAAGGTTGAGGGAGACATTGGTCTTGCCAACCCCACCCTTGCCTCCGGTAACGGCAATCACCTGGATGGAGCGCCGCCGGGTGAGGCTGCGCAGACCGGCCGCCTGATCGGGGGGCGCCATGTCGGGTTGCCGGTAGGGAATTTCAGATGCCAGCATTTGCACTCATTCCTCCCATAGTCAGTACCATGGTGTTGTCATCGATGGATTGTTCGCTCTCCTGCATAAGCCGGATACCACGCTCCACGAGCTTTTCCGCCCTTGCCGGATGGATATCTTCCGGAACCCGCTGTCCGTCACTGAGATAGGCAACCGGCAGCCGCTGTTTGACCACGACGGAGAGCACTCCCCCAAGGGAGACGCACTCGTCCAGTTTGGTCAGGATGCAACCATCCGGATTGAGATGCTTGAAGGTGTTCACCACCTCATCCAGACCACCGCCCTGAACATTGGCTGCCAGCAGCACATAGCTCCTGATTTGTGGTGCGCCGGTGAGAATCGTCTTGAACTGACCGGCAAGGCGCACGTCCCGCTGCCCCATCCCCGCGGTATCGATAAGCACCAGCCGTTTGTGCTGGAATACCTCCAGTGCCGCGCTCAGCTCCTCCGCATTCTTCACCACCCGCACCGGCACGCCGAGAATGCGGCCGTAGGTACGCAGCTGTTCATAGGCGGCGATGCGGTAACTGTCGGTGGTGATGAGTGCTACTTCCTGGTAGCCATGGCGAAGTGCAAAACGGGCCGCCAGCTTCGCAACCGTGGTGGTCTTGCCAACTCCGGTGGGGCCTACCAACGCGATCACTCCCCCCCTGCTGATAATGTCGTCACCGGTCACCTGCAGCTCGTCGGTAAGCAGGGAGAGGGCCTGTCGCCAGGCGTGTTCGCCATCCTCATAGTCACTGATCCGATCGGCGATGGAGTGGCAGTGTTCACTGTTCAGTCCCAACTCCATCAGACGGCGCAGCAGTTCGACGCGCTGCGGACACCCCCGCCCCATCTCTCCCCATGCAAGACCGGACAGCTGGTTCTCCAGGATACCCCGCAGGTATCGAAGTTCGGAGCGCATCTCGTCGATGGCGGGTTCATCTGCCGCCGGAGGGGGCGACGCCGCCGAGACATTCCCGGGCTCCGATCCCGATCGTGCCCTGGTGCGCTGTTTCCGCGCCCTTTTCCCAGGGGCAGCCGGAAGCTGTTCTATCTTTTCACTCTCGCTGGTCAATACCTGTTCGAACCGCTCCTGAGCTTCCTGCTGTTCCGGTTTTTCCGCCTCGATCCTTCCCCGGGAGGTGTAGGTGAGGAGGGGCTCCGACGGTTCCTGGTCAGCGGGGTTGTCGACGACAGTCAGGGGCTGGCTGGCTGCAAGCTGTTCCAGACCCTGTTCGAAATCCACGGCTGCCACGATCTCGACACCGCCATCCCGGCGCTGGTTGGAGAGGATGACGGCGTCCGGCCCCAGCTCCTCACGCACCATGCGGATGGCCTGACGCATCTCTGTGGCAAAATATCTTTTCAGCTTCATCGACTCATCCCCCCGGCCGTGGCACTCATCCACCAACCGTCGCCACGACTCTTACCTGTTTGTTATCCGGAATTTCGTTGTATGAGAGCACATGCAATCCGGAAATGGTGTGCCTCACGAAGCGGGCCAGCAGCGGGCGCAGCGGTGCAGCCACCAGCAGCACGGCCGGCTCTCCGGCGGCCTCCCGCTCCTGGCTCTTCTCTGCCAGACCGGTGTGCAAACGCTCCGCCAGTCCGGGCTCGAGGGCCACGCCCTCCTCTTCCGAGACCTGTTGCGATTTTTGCAATATCTGTTCCAACCGCGGATCGAGGGTGATAACCGGCAGTTCATCAGCCGCCCCGGCAATGTGCTGGAAGATCAGGCGGCGCAACGCAACCCGTACCAGCCCCGTCAATACGCCGGGATCCTGGTTTTTTGGCGCATATTGCGCCAAGGTTTCGGCGATGGTGCGGATATCCCTAATCGGGATCCCCTCCTCCAGAAGGTTGCGCAGCACCTTGAGTACCACCGCCAGGGAGAGGGTGTTCGGTACCAGCTCCTCGACCAGCTTGGGAGCACTCTGCTTGAGCTTGTCGAGAAGCTGCTGAACCTCTTCATGGCCGAGCAGTTCATGGGCATGGGAGTGCAGCAGTTGGCTGATGTGGGTCGCCACCACGGTATTCACATCCACCACCGTGTAACCCAGCGACTGCGCCTCGTCCCGCTGTTCCGGATCGATCCACACCGCCGGCAGGCCGAAGGAGGGGTCTTCGGTTTCGATCCCATCGATCTCACCATGCACCTGACCGGGGTTGATGGCCAGCTCCTTGTTTACATGGACCTCGGCCTCCCCCAGGGTGACACCCATCAGGGTAATGCGGTAGCCGTGGGGAACCAGATCCAGGTTGTCACGAATGTGCACCGGCGGGATCAGAAATCCCAGATCCTGGGACATCTTCTTGCGCACCCCCTTGATACGCTCCATCAGCTGCCCCCCCTGGCTCCTGTCCACCAGGGGAATCAGACGGTAGCCCACCTCCAGCCCGATGGTGTCCACCGGCGCCACATCGTCCCAATTCAGCTCCCGTGGCTTCTGGATCTCATGCTCCGCCTCGACACCACCCGTCTCCGGCTCTTCCTCCGGCTCTTCCTGCTGGCGCCTGTAGGACCACCACGCCAATCCGCCGGTCAGCGCCGCCAGAGTAAGAAATGCGAGATTGGGCATCCCCGGGATCAATCCCATGATGCCGATGATGGAGGCCGCCACTGCCAGTGCCACCGGGTTGCCGAACAGCTGTTGGGCGATCTGCTCTCCCATGTTCTGGGAGGAGGAGACCCGGGAGACCACGATACCGGCAGCGATAGAGAGCAGCAGTGAAGGGATCTGGGCTACCAGACCGTCACCAATGGTC
>JALSRO010000287.1 GCA_026984715.1 Chromatiales bacterium
GCAGACACTCCATGTCCCGTTCCTGGGTGCCATGGGTGTATACTTTTACGAACACCCACTCCGGTCTTCCCTTCACGTGAATCCCGGCCTCCACCCAGAGATCCACTCGCTCCGGAGTAGGGGGGTAGACACTGCGGATATCACCGTTCTCTATGCGGGGCAGTACCCCCCATTTGCGGTTTTTCCAGTTGAGCATCAGCGGTCCCTGGATGATCATCAGGTCACCCCAGGGTTTTCCACCAACGGTGACGTCCCGGCCATCGTCGTGGGATTTGGGTGCTTTCGGATCGTCCTTGGCGTAGTAGATGGAGTTGATCTTGCGGGTCTGGGCGCTGCTGGGTGCAGAGGGGAGGGTGAAGTCTGCATAGCAACCCTCTTCCTTCAGGACGATCAACTCGTTGTTGACGCCACACTGGCTGCCATCGGCAAGCGAGTTGTCCAGCGCCCAGTTGCCGTGAATGAATCCCCATGCCGGTTTCCCGCTGTCGGGAAAGCGGCTCATGGCTCCATGTCTCTCCTGTAGCAGCCGGGTGAAACGGGAGAGTTTCTCCCGTACCCCTTGCTCGGTGTCGTTGTCATGGTGGAGGTGGATCTCCAGCTCACCAAAACCGGAGCTGCAGAGAGAAGCGATGGCGTCGAGGTGTTCCTGCCGGTACTCCTCTTCGGGATAGAAGAAGGTGTGTTTGGGGTGACAACCGTCCGCATCGCGATGGTTGCGTGCCAGACGGGGATACTCTTCGGTCCAACGCCTGACCCGCTCCACCTCCTGTTCATAGGGAGGATTCAGCCACATCGGCTCAAAGTGGTCGACAAAGCAGAACAGGATGTGGGTGGTCCCGTTGCTCTTCGGGCGCTTGCTGCGTCCAATGTAGGACCCCAGCCACAGATGCATCTGTTTGTTTCGCATCTCCCGAACGAGTGCGGCTCCCGCACCGGCTACAGCGATAATCAGAACGGCGGTGATGACATTGGTTGCATCAAAGAGGTGTGGCATTTGTTCAATATCCTTATCCGGTACAACTTCATCCAGCTACGCCGTCATCATCAGAATCTTGGTGATCAGATAGAGCGCAACGATCGAGGCGAGCGATATGGTAACCCAAACACCCAGGTGGCTGAAAAAACCGTAGGCCGGCAGCTCAGGGGTGCGTAATCGTGTTCCCTGGTAATGGGCGACCGCCATGGCACAAAGTACATACAGCACTACCAGGTAGCTGCGGCTCAGGAAAAAGGCACAGGTGGCGAACCCAACGAAAGAGTAGAAGATCACGTTGGCGATTGCGCCATCTTCCGCACCGATACTCCAGGTGGGGGCGGTATTCTGCTCCGGCTCGAGGAGAAATTCGTCAGCCTCCCCTTCGGCAGAAGGGGGAGGAGCTTGCGCAGTTTCACCGTCATATTGTGCCACAAGATGCTCCCAGTCGTTCTGCCTGGGTTGTGGAGGGGCGCGCAGAAGCAGCATCATGGCCGTGCAGGAGAGCAGAAACGAGAACCAGAGGGTGTAGCCGACAATACCGAGTTCCGAAAGTGCGAGGACGAAGGAGTTGTGCGCAGTGAGAACGTTGTGTTCGGTAAAGCGATCGAAGCCCACTCCGAACAGAGGGCTGGATTTCAGCATCTGAAACCCCTCATACCATGCCTCGATGCGCCCATGGGCCGACTCCTCGCTGGCGCTGATAGTGTCGATTCGGGATGACATCAACAGTATTACCGGAACCAGAGCGGAGCCGAAGATGAGCGCCTTTATTGCCCCGTGATTACGCCACAGATAGAGCCCGGCCAGTACGGCGGTCCCCAAAGTGGTTCCACGTGAGTTGGTCAGTACTACGCCGTACAGGGTGGTGGCTATGGCAGCAACGAACAACAGGCGCAGTAGCGGATTGCGGTAGTAGAACAACAGATAGAACGCCATCGGAAACGAGCTGACCAGCACCAGACCGACATCATTGGGATCGTTGAATATTCCGATGTAGCGCATGCGCCCCTGGAGAGGGACCTCACCGGTCCATCCCGCACCGGTGAATTTCTGCTGGATACCGTGCGCGGACATCATCACTGCGGCGGCGACGAACACCCACATCAGGAGCCGTTGCCGCTCCCCGGTTACGGCCGTGCTGGCAACCAGGATGAACAGGATATAGGTTGGGATGAGTTTTGCCGCGGCCGGCAACATTCCGCCGGCCCAGCCCGACAGCAGCACCGACAGGATGGCATACGCGAACAGCAGTGTGGCGGCGGAAAACTGCTGGGCGTCGATTATCTTCTGTTTGGCAATCAGCCAGGCGAACAGCGCCAGCGTCATCATCGCAGGCAGGAGCGGAACTCCGTCCAGCGCGGGAACGAACTCCTGCGGCCTGACAAAGATCATTGCCAGGTAGAACAGGGTCAGGGTAAAGGCCGTGGTGGCCGGTGCAATCCTTTTCACTTGCTTCCTTCGGTTCTCCACTCCCCGTGCCAGCAGATCGACCGCACCAGCTATGGCACGAGGT
>JALSRO010000288.1 GCA_026984715.1 Chromatiales bacterium
AACCGGACGATGTGGTGATCTTAACCAAGGCGGGTTGCCCTTTCTGCGCCAGGGCCAAGGAGATCTTGCAGGACGCGGGCATCGAGTTCGAGGAGATAGAGTTGGGCGACAGTGTGACCATCCGGGCGGTTCGCGCCATAACCGGTGCGGATTCGGTGCCGCAGCTGTTTGTAAACGGGGAACATGTAGGGGATTCGGAGGCGGTGGCAGAGCGCTATGGGCGCAAGGTGGCCTGATGCCCCTCCTGCTTTTCCTTTCTTCGGGTATCACTGTACGGGTATGGTGTGATATAAATCGGGCCAGGTGGCCGGTTGCCGCCCTGGGTCGGGTGGGGGCATTGCTCCCACCCGCTTTTGTTTCTGACAGCGGAAGGAGTTTTAGCCATGTACAGTTTTTCCACCAGGCTGGCCGGCGGTTTCGACGCCTCACTGGCCAGGGTCGTCGAAGCGCTCAAGGAGGAGGGGTTCGGGATCATCACCGAGATCGATATCCGGGGGACGATGAAAAAGAAGCTGGGTATCGACAAGCGCCCTTATACGATTCTCGGCGCCTGCAATCCTGCACTTGCCAATCAGGCGCTGGAGGCCGAGCCCGATATCGGGCTGCTGCTTCCGTGTAACGTGGTGGTCCGGGAGGAGAAAGATGGTTCCGTCACCGTGGCCTTTATGGATCCGGTGGCGGTGCTGTCGCTCACCGATAGTGCCAAGGTGGCCGAACTGGCGGGCGACGTGCGCGCCCGGCTCGAGCGTGTCCGGGATCGCTTGTAGCCCTCATGTCCGCAATATCCATCGATGACAGGAGGCAGCAACGGGAGTTCAACAAGCTGCGCAAACGGTTGCGCCGTCAGGTCGGGCAGGCGATAGAGGATTTCAACATGATTGAGGAGGGGGACCGCATCATGGTCTGCCTATCCGGGGGAAAGGACTCCTACACCATGCTGGACATCCTGCTCAGCCTGCAGCGCAGCGCGCCGGTGGGTTTTGAGCTGGTGGCGGTCAACCTCGACCAGAAACAGCCCGGGTTTCCGGCGCACGTGCTGCCTGAATATCTGGCGGAGCGGGGGGTTCCCTTCCATGTCATAGAGCAGGATACCTACAGCGTCGTGAAACAGATTGTGCCGGAAGGGAAGACTATGTGCAGTCTTTGCTCGCGATTGCGGCGAGGGTCACTGTACACTTTCGCTGCCGAGAATGGCATGACCAAGATCGCCCTGGGCCACCACCGGGACGATATGATTGAAACGATGTTCCTGAATATGTTCTACGGGAGCAAAATCAAGAGTATGCCTCCCAAACTGCGTACCGATGACGGGCGGCATATCGTGATCCGTCCTCTGGCTTACTGCAATGAGCCAGATATCGAAGTCTACGCGGCAGCACGGGAGTTTCCAATCATCCCCTGCTCGCTGTGCGGTTCGCAGGAGAATCTGCAGCGCCAGGCGATCAAGAAGATGTTGCGCTCCTGGGAACGGCAGAACCCGGGGCGGCTGGAGAACATCTTCCGCAGTATGCAGCATATTGTCCCTTCCCATCTGGCGGATGGAGAGCTGTTCGACTTCAAACGGTTGCGGGTGGCGGAGGAAAGTGCAAAAAGTTGAACTGTGTCTCACTGTCGGGCGGAGAGCTGGACTAGACTTTTCGAGCCGTCGTTGCGGCTGAACTCGTTAAGCCGGGATTGGTCTTACCATGTATTGACCCGGCAACGATATATGTCGCATTCAGTGCTTCAGGCAGGCGCCGGAACAAGGCGCAGTACTACGCAGGGCCGGGGCCTGCGTGAAGCCTCTGATCCGATGATATTCGATGACAGGCCGCAGTGTGCCGGCCCGCAGGCGGCGTTACCCCATCTTGCTGTAGAGTGGCTACAGCGGCGATGGGTTGCCTTGCTGCGAACTGGCGTGCCACGGCTGAATACGATTTGTTGCCGGGTCAATGGAGTCTGCCAGGAGGTATCATGATCCACTCGCTCGAAGATGCACGTGCCCTTGCCCGGGCGAACAGTAACGGATTGCTGAAGAGAGCCAACGTGGTGGCCGCGGGTATCGGTTACAAATGTAAAGGGGGAGAGCGTACCGACACGCTCTGTATCGTCTGTTCGGTGGAAAAAAAGGTTTCCGCCGCCGAGCTTGCGGTGCAGGATCTCGTTCCTCCCGATATAGAGGGGCTGCCGACCGACGTGGTGGAGACAGGGCCGATACGGGCGTTGCAGTCTACGACCGGGCGTTTCCGTCCCGCGCCCGGCGGGGTCAGTATCGGCCACCGGGATATCACTGCGGGCACGCTGGGGTGCGTAGTGCGCCGTAATGGGCAGCGCTACATCCTCTCCAACAACCATGTATTGGCCAACAGCAACGATGCATCCATCGGCGATCCCATTCTTCAGCCTGGTCCTTACGATGGAGGACGTCTTCCGGGTGACAAGATTGCTGTGCTTTCCGATTTCATCCCGATTCGATTCGAGGGAGAGCCCAGCTCCTGTG
>JALSRO010000289.1 GCA_026984715.1 Chromatiales bacterium
CACCATCAACGGGCTCGGCCTGGGGATGGCGACCACGCTGGTCTTGATTGCATCCAATCTGATCGTCTCCCTGATTCGCAATATTGTGCGGGAGGAGATCCGGCTGCCGGCTTTCGTGATGATTATAGCTTCTCTGGTAACAGCGATCGAGCTGGCGATGAACGCATGGTTTCATGAGCTGTTCAACATCCTGGGAATCTTTATTCCCCTGATTGTCACCAACTGTGCCATCCTGGGACGGGCCGAGAGCTTTGCGGTCAAGAACCCACCCCTGCCTTCCGTCGTGGATGCCCTCTCCATGGGGCTCGGATTCACCAGTGTACTGCTGGTGCTGGGAGGAGCGCGCGAGGCCATAGGCAACGGAACCCTGTTTGCCAATGCCCACCTCATGTTTGGCGAGTGGGCCAGTGCCCTCACCATCACCCTGATAGAGGAATATCGCGGCTTTCTGCTAGCGGTTCTTCCCCCTGGTGCCTTCATCGGCCTTGGGCTACTGATAGCCCTGAAAAACTACTTTGAGAGTCGCCACAAGCCGAAGCACTCCCAACCGGAAGCGGCTGTCGCTCATCACGCTCGATGAATGCAGAGAAGCGTCGCCAGATATTCGAACGACTGCGGGCGGAGAACCCGACACCCACGACCGAGCTGCACTACAGTTCTCCGTTCGAGCTGCTGATCGCCGTGATTCTCTCTGCCCAGGCTACAGACAGGAGTGTCAACAAGGTTACCGCAAAGCTGTTCAAACGGGCCAGCACCCCGCAGGAGATCCTGGCACTGGGTGAAGATGGCCTGAAAGAGTATATAAAGTCCATCGGTCTCTTCAACAGCAAGGCGAAGCATATCGTGGCCGCCTGCAGGATTCTGGTGGAGCGGTACGCAGGCGAGGTGCCCTCCGATCGTTCGGCGCTGGAGTCGCTTCCCGGTGTCGGCCGTAAGACCGCCAACGTGATTCTCAATACCGCATTCGGTCACCCTACCATTGCTGTGGATACCCATATCTTCCGGGTGGCCAACCGCACCGGCCTGGCGCGCGGGAAAACCGTTCTCGAAGTGGAGAGGAGACTGCTCAAGACCGTTCCCAAAGAGTTCCGTCACGATGCACACCACTGGCTGATTCTTCATGGACGTTACACATGCACAGCTCGCAAACCCCATTGTTCTGCCTGTGTTATAGAAGATCTGTGCGAATACAGAGACAAGAGATACGACTGAATGCTCTATACACAGGATCGGTGTAGATTACGGCGCATATACTGCCAGGCATGGAGAAAATTCCGCGACGGAAAACCGCTCGAGCCACTGGAGCGGATGATTGCCGCGGTGGTCCAACAGCATCCCGAGTATCATGCCCTGCTGGAGAACCAGGAGGCTGCCACTGGAGCGGACTTCGCGATGGAACTCGGGGAGAGCAATCCGTTTCTCCATCTCTCGCTGCATCTGACTATCCGGGAGCAGCTGGGGTGCAATCTCCCCCCTGGAGTCACCGATATCTATCAGACATTGACAGGAAAAGTCGGAGATCCCCATGAGGCAGAACACCGGATGATGGAGTGTCTCGCCAGCGCCCTCTGGAAGGTGCAACGAGGTGATATCCAGGATGCCGGAGATGAGTACCTATCGCAAATAAAAATACTTATAAAACAATAAGTTATTATATATCCAGATTGGATACAAGCAGGGCATTGCTCTCGATGAATTCCCGCCGTGGCTCGACCTGATCCCCCATCAGGGTGGTGAATATTTCATCCGCAGCAATGGCATCCTCGATCTGCACCTGAAGCATGCGCCGGGTCTCCGGGTTCATGGTCGTCTCCCAGAGCTGCTCCGGGTTCATTTCACCCAACCCCTTGTAACGCTGGATATCCTGACCACGCCTGGCCAGCGCCATCAACCACTCCAGCGCCTGCTGGAAGCTGGAAACCTGCAATCTCCTTTCACCTCGCTGCACATACGCCCCCTCATCGAGCAAACCGTCCAGCTCGTTGTGCAACTTCTTTATCACCTGATACTCTGAAGAGCCGAAAAATTCCGGCCCGTAGATATACACCGTCTCCGTGCCATGGCGGGATACGGTTGCACGGATCCTGAATAGATCCGACTCATCCTCGTCTCCCCCTTCAACCGTGAAAACATAGGTAGCGCTACCGCTGCTGTCACTGTGGAGACGCCTCTCGATCTCCTGGCCCCACTGCTCCAGCCTGCTCCGATCCCGAAGATCTCCCATCTCCAGGGGTGGCATATAGATCATCTTGTCGAGGATCGCTCCGTTGAAACGGGCCGCCAGGCGACTGTTGGCTGCCCTCACCACCAAAAAGTCCCGCGCCAGGCTCTCGAGTGAGCTCCCTTTGATTGGGGGAGCGTCGCTGCTTACATGCAGCCTGGCACCGTCCAACGCAGCCTGCAGCAGGTAGTCGTTCAATTCAGCATCATCCTTGACATAACGCTCCTGCTTACCCTTCTTCACCTTGTACAGTGGAGGTTGGGCAATGTAGATATGGCCACGCTCCAGCAGCTCCGGCATCTGTCGGTAGAAAAAGGTAAGCAGCAGGGTGCGAATGTGGGAGCCGTCCACGTCAGCATCGGTCATGATGATGATACGGTGGTAACGCAGCTTGTCGGGGTTGTACTCCTCCTTGCCGATACCGCAACCGAGCGCCGTGATCAGGGTTCCCACTTCGGCCGAGGAGAGCATCTTGTCGAAGCGGGCCTTCTCCACATTGAGAATCTTACCCTTCAATGGAAGTATCGCCTGAAAACGGCGATCACGCCCCTGCTTGGCCGAACCACCAGCGGAGTCGCCCTCCACCAGAAACAGCTCCGACAGGGCCGGATCCTTTTCCTGGCAATCGGCCAGCTTGCCGGGCAGACCAGCAACATCCAGCGCTCCTTTTCGACGAGTCATCTCCCTGGCCTTGCGCGCTGCCTCCCGTGCCCTGGCAGCCTCTACCACCTTTGCTGCGATACTGGCAGCTTCGGATGGATTCTCCATCAGGAACTCCTGCAGTTTCTCCGCAAGGCACGCCTCGACCACCCCCTTCACCTCCGAGGATACCAGCTTATCCTTGGTTTGTGAGGAGAACTTGGGGTCCGGAACCTTTACAGACAGAACCGCCGTCAATCCCTCACGGGTATCATCCCCGCTGGGTGAGACCTTGGCCTTCTTTGCAACCCCCTCCCGTTCGATATACTGATTGACGGTACGTGTCAATGCGCTGCGGAAACCTGCCAGATGGGTGCCACCATCTCTTTGTGGAATGTTGTTGGTGTAGCAGAAGATATTCTCCTGATATGAATCGTTCCACTGCAGCGCAGCCTCGACAACGATATCGTTTCGCTCCGCCGTAAAATGCATAACCGTTTGATGTAGTGGGTTTTTTTTCTGATTGAGATGCTCCACGAAAGCCTGGATACCACCATGATACTCAAACACGTTCCGCTTCTGGGTACGTTCGTCCGAGAGCACGATACGTACCCCGGAATTCAGAAATGACAGCTCCCTCAATCGCTTTGCAAGAATATCGTAGTGGTACTCGGTATCGCCAAAAATCTCTCTGCTCGGCTTGAAACGGATCTCCGTCCCACTCTCATCGCTCTCACCGACTACTTCCAAGGGTGCCTGCGGCTCACCCATCCGGTACTCCTGATGATACACCTTCCCCCCCCTGCGAATGGTCAGCTGAAGACTCTCAGAGAGCGCATTCACCACCGACACACCAACACCGTGGAGCCCGCCAGAGACCTTGTAGGAGTTGCTGTCGAACTTTCCTCCAGCGTGTAGCACGGTCATGATGACCTCTGCGGCAGAACGCCCCTCCTCCTCGTGAATGTCGACAGGAATCCCCCTTCCATCATCCTTCACAGTAACGGAACCGTCGCTGTGAACCGTGACCTCCACGGAGCTGCAATATCCTGCCAATGCTTCGTCAATGGAGTTGTCCACCACTTCGAACACCATATGATGCAGACCGGTGCCGTCGTCGGTATCACCGATATACATTCCCGGCCGCTTGCGTACCGCGTCAAGACCCTTCAGGACCTTGATATTGGAGGAGTCATAGCTTTGCTGATTCATAATCTGGACTGGACACTCTCGGGATAGACCACTGCCATCTGCAGCGTGTCCATTATACCACCTCTTGGATTTTTCCGTGTTCCACGTGGAACACCCGTTCAATCGGAGCAGCATCTTCCGGGATCTGTTTACGCGCCGTTGCTGTAACGAACACTTGGCAACGCAGCCGGTGGAGGTAATGCATAAATTTCTCCCTGTTACGCTCATCCAGTTCAGATGGTAGGTCATCCACTAGAACGACACACCTCCTTCCCGTTTTGAGTGAAAACAGATCGATCTGCGCCAGGCGTAGCGCCGAAGCCAATAACTTCTGCTCACCGCGAGATAGTCTGTCCTGCACCATCACGCCATTCAAGGTTATCTGTAGACTGGCTCGGTGAGGCCCTCTCTGGGTGAATCCTGCCTTTCTGTCGGCCTGCAGCGAACGATTCAGGTAGCTCTCATACTCCTCCCCAGCATTCCAGCCCCGTTGGAGCGAAATCTCTATGTCGCTTCGGTTCATTAAAGCCTTCACATAGCGCCCCGCAATGGGAGACAGGTCAGACACATAGCAATCTCTCAGCTCTGCAATCCGTTCAGCGCACTCGGCCAGTTCGTTGTGCCATACAGAGATTACAGCATCGCTTTCCGTTCCTCCTCGCAAGGCCGCGTTGCGTTGCCCCAGCGTTCTACGGAACCGTCCCCAGACTGGTAGAAACTCCGGTTCCACGTGGAACACTCCCCAATCGACGAATTGACGCCGATAACGAGCCCCCTGATCTACAAGACGATGGCTGTCGGGATTGATTAGCTGCAGAGGGATGACACGAGCAAACTCCGCAATCGAGGGAACATTTCGACCACCGATGCGCAGCCGTTTTATATCACTTCCCCTCTCAACCCCCAAAGATACGATGTTGGATGCGTGATCGAGGTACTCCGCAAACACCAGCAGAGTCGCGGCTCCGGCAGATACCACCTTCTGTATCCGGTTTGTACGAAACGACCTGCCAACCGCGAGCAGATGAATCGCTTCGAGAAAGGAGCTCTTGCCACTGCCATTGCATCCAAAAAGAAGATTGATGCCCTGCGAAGGTGATATTGAAACTTCAGCAATATTGCGTACATTGGATAGATCGATACGACGGATACTCATAAAAAAAGGGGGTAGCGTCACAGACGCATTGGCATTACTACGTAGCGACACATAACGGGTTCAGAGCTGTTGATGAGACAACTACTATTACTGTCACCAAACAGTATTCTCACCTGCTCATCATCGAGCACCTGGAGTATGTCTAACAGGTAGTTGACGTTGAACCCAATCTCCAGTGATCCGCCGCTGTAACGAGCCGGAACCTCCTCCTCGGACTCCTCCTGCTCCTGATTGCGAGCAGAGATCCGGAGTAGCTCGGACTCCAAGTTGAGACGAACACTGCGAATCTTTTCGTTGGACAGTATCGATGCCCGTTTGAGCGCCTGTCCCAGCGACACCCTGTCCACCACCAGCTCGTTGCTGTTGCTCTGCGGAATCACCCTCTCATAATCTGGGAACTGTCCGTCGATGAGCCTTGTTGAAAAAATCACATCGGTCAGGAGGAACCGGATACTGTTTGTTCCAGTTTGAATCGTCACCTCCTCATCATTTTCAGAGAGCAGTCGGGAGAGCTCGATTACCGCCTTGCGTGGAATAATCAGCTGCCTGGTTTCGGAGACGCCGGTTTCGTTTCGAAGTGAACAGAGTGCAAGCCGATGACCATCCGTTGCAACCGTTGATATGCTGTCCTTGTGCAACTCCATGCAGATCCCGTTGAGGAAATATCTGACATCCTGATTCGCCATAGAAAATGAAGTATAATCAATAAGTTGCTTCAATCTTTGTTGCGATATCGCAAACTCTTCCGGATCATCTATCCCCTTCAGAGCAGGAAACTCATCAGAAGGCAGCGTTGCCAGGGTAAAGCGACTTCGGCCACACCGGATGGTTGCCTGGCTACCATCGATACTGAACGAAATATCGGACTCCCCTGGTATGGTGCGGCAGATATCCAGCAGTTTTCTTGCCGGCAGAGTGGTTTCACCTGTCTGAGCATTACTGATATTGATATGCGTTATCATTTCCACTTCTAGGTCCGTCCCTGTAAGGGTTAGACCCTGTGGGGTGATGCGTAACAGGATATTTGCCAGAAGAGGAGATTCGTGACGCCTATCGACAATACTGCTTACCATCTGCAATGGCTGAATGAGCTGATCCTGCCTGATAGAAAATTTCATGGTGATATCCTGAACTGAACTAATAAATATAGAATATATATATAAAGATTACTGTAACAATAAGCCTGCTACTCTTTTGTTGATACATTTGTTTTTTGCTTTTAAATCATTTGGTTGGAGACAATCAGGCTGTTGGTAACCGGGCATGGAGAGCTCGGTATATATTGTGGATAAGATGTGTCCTCTCATGATGGAATGGTCCGGCCACCACTTTTCCACAGCTTTTACCACTCATGTTGTCAATGTTCTCAACAGGTTTTTGTAATCCGTTTCGATAAGCGCATCGGAGTTGCGCAGCTCCTCGACCTTGCGGCAGGCATGGATGACGGTGGTGTGATCCCGGCCTCCGAAAGCGTCACCAATCTCGGGAAGGCTGTAGTTGGAGAGCTCTTTGGCCAACGCCATGGCAATCTGCCGTGGGCGGGTGATGGAACGGGTGCGCCTCTTGGAGAGTAGATCTGCCACGCGAATCTTGTAGTAGCTTGCAACGGTCTTCTGGATATTCTCGATGGTCACCTGCTTGGCTTGAAGAGCGATCAGATCTTTCAGGGCCTCCTTGGCAAATCCCATACTGATGGGCTTTCCAACAAATCTGGCATGGGCGATGACGCGGCGCAGCGCCCCCTCCAGTTCACGCACGTTGGAACGGATCCGTTTGGCGATGAAAAAGGCCACTTCATAGGGGATCTCGGTACCGAACTGCTCAGCCTTGCTAATAAGGATGGCCACCCGTGTCTCCAGCTCCGGAGGCTCTATGGCGACGGTCAGTCCCCAGCCAAAGCGGGACTTGAGGCGCTCTTCCAGTCCGTCCAGCTCCTTGGGATAGCGGTCGCAGGTGAGGATGATCTGCTGTTGTCCTTCGAACAGTGCATTGAAGGTGTGGAAAAACTCCTCCTGGGAGCGCTCCTTGCCGGAGAAGAACTGGATATCGTCGATGAGCAGCGCATCCACAGTGCGGTAGAAGCGCTTGAAGTCGTCGATGCGATTGTGCTGTAAAGCCTTGATCATCTCCGCCACGAACCCCTCCGAATGGAGGTAGATCACCCGGGAGTGCGGCGAGTGATCGAGGATCAGGTTACCTATGGCATGCATGAGATGGGTCTTTCCCAGCCCGACCCCGCCGTATATGAACAGAGGGTTGTAAGCGGCGCCTACATTCTCCGCTACCTGGGTGGCTGCCGCCCTTGCCATCTGATTGGACTTGCCCCCGACAAAGTTGGCGAACGTGAAGTTTCTGTTGAGGCGGCTCTGCCGAAGTTGAGGAGCGACATCATCCGAAGGCGAAACTGCGGGGTGTTCGGTGATCTCGGGGGTTGAGTGTTCCGGCTCTCTGTGGGCACCTATCCTGACGCTGACTACGGGAACATCGGTACCGTTGCAAAATTGCTCCAGAAGCTGTTCGATCCGTCCAAGCAGCTGTTCGTTCACCCACTCGAGAACATACTGGTTGGGCGCCAGCAGCTGCAGTTCCTCTCTGCTTTCGGTCACCTGAAGAGGTCGTATCCAGGTACTGAACTGCTGGGCCCCGAGATCTGTCTCCAGCCGGTCGAGGCACTTGTTCCAGAGAGGTGTGGACATGAATATGGGTTGCTCGTCGGAATCCAGTTGTTGTTGGGGATTATACTCCCACTGAAAAAGTTATCCACAACCCGAACCGGCGGAGAGGGAGAGATCGCTGCAGGGATGAAACCGGTGGATAGACGATACAGAAGGGTGTAATAGCCTGTTTATCCATTAAAATATATTGCCAATGGCGATGATATGTTGACATCGGGTATACTGGACAGTTACTTTCTGATGTTTTTTGGTGCGTTCAGCACCTCTATAGAATTTTATTGTGGATATCAACGGAAACCGTCATGAAGAGAACATTCCAGCCCAGCAATCTGAAACGTAAACGCAACCACGGCTTTCGTGCCAGGATGAAAACCCGCAGCGGCCGGAAGATCCTGAATGCGCGGCGTGCCAAAGGGCGCAAGCGGCTGTCAGCGTAACCCGTTGGGCAGTGGAAAGGAGCGTTTCGGCCGCTGTTCGAGACTGCTGAAGGCGGATGATTTCAAAACCGTTTTTTCCCGGCCCCGGAAGAGCGTGGACGACTGTTTTACCGTGCTTGCATGCGCAAATACCCAGAAGCATCCCCGCCTGGGGCTTGCTATCGCCAAGAGGCAGGTCAGATCGGCGGTGGCCAGAAACCGCATAAAAAGGGTCATAAGAGAGAGTTTTAGGCGTCACCAGTCTCTGCTGCCCGCCCTGGATATCGTGGTGCTTGCCCGCCGGGGAACGGAGGCGAAAGGAAATGCCGAACTATTTCGCTCCCTGCAGGGGCATTGGAGCAGGTTGGGTCGTCGATGCGCAGGGTAGTGATTCTCTTTATAGATGGATATCGGCTCGCGATCAGTCCCTGGCTGGGCGACAACTGCCGTTTTCACCCCAGCTGCTCTGCCTATGCCCGCACCGCCATAGTGCGTTTCGGTCTGCTAAAGGGCGGCTGGATGAGTCTGCGCCGCCTGGCGCGTTGCCACCCCTGGCACGAGGGTGGTGTTGATCCTGTTCCGGAGAACGACAAATAACTGATGGATACCCAAAAGATGATCCTGTGGATGGCGTTGGCCTTTGTGCTGATGCTGATCTGGCAATCGTGGCAGAAGGAGTATGGTCCAAAGCCGGAGGTTGCCTCCCCTTCCGTCCAGCAGTCGGAGGGTGGTGAACCGGCCGCGGCGGTGCCGAAGGTTCCATCCGCCGGGGTGTCGGAGGTAGAGCCGCGGGATGCACTGGAGTCCGGGCGGCGTATCAGGGTACATACGGATCTTCTCGATGTGGAGATCGATACGGTCGGCGGTGATCTGCGGCAGGTGGACCTGATCGCCTATCCGGTCTCCATCGAACAGCCGGATACCCCGCTGCGCCTGATGAGTGACGCGGAAGGGAGACTGTTTGTGCTGCAGAGTGGCCTGCTTTCTGCCGAAGGGAAGGCCAAGGCGATCGATCACCATGTGCGCTTCACCGCAGAGCGCGACGAGTACCGGATGAAAGAGGGGCAGGATCGGCTTGTGGTGCGCCTCGATTGGAATGGAGATCAGGGGCTGCATGTCACCAAGATCTACATCTTCAGGCGGGGAAGCTACGCCTTCGATGTTCGCTACAAGGTGGAGAATGGCGGCAAGGATGTGTGGAAGGGGCATCTCTATCAGCAGCTGCAGCGTATCCCGCCACCAGAGAAGAGAGGTATGTTTGCGATGCGCACCTATACCGGTGGGGTGATCTCTGGTGTCGATCCGGCCAGTGGCGAAGAGCTGCGTTACCAGAAGATTCGCTTCGAGGATATGGTGGAGTCTCCCGTCAATCGGGATATGAAGGGCGGCTGGGAAGCGATGATCCAGCACTACTTCCTGGTAGCGACGATCCCGAACCAGGAGGAGATAAACCACTTCTACAGCAAGCGCGTGGCCGACTCCCGCTATGTGCTGGGGATGGTCGAAAAGAGTCCCCGAGTCGTGGAGCCCGGTGGCCAGGAGGAGTTCGGATTCACTGTCTATGCAGGTCCCAAGCTCAAGGACGACCTGGAGGTTCTGGCACCTCATCTTGAGCTGACGGTGGACTACGGCTACCTGACAATCATCGCCAACCCCATCTTCTGGTTATTGCACAAGATCCACTATCTGATCGGTAACTGGGGGTGGTCGATCATCATCCTGACCATACTCATAAAGCTGGCTTTCTTCCCCCTGTCGGCTGCCAGTTACCGCTCCATGGCCAACATGCGTAAACTGGCGCCACGGCTGAAGAGTATCAAAGAGCGTTATGCCGATGACAAGGAAGCCTACCAGCGGGCCATGATGGATCTGTACAAGAAAGAGAAGATCAACCCGTTGGGAGGGTGCCTGCCCATCCTGATCCAGATACCGGTATTCATTGCGCTCTACTGGGTGTTGCTGGAGAGTGTCGAGTTGCGCCAGGCCCCATGGATCGGCTGGATCAAGGATCTCTCCATTCGGGATCCCTACTTTGTCCTCCCATTGATCATGGGGGCCAGCATGTTTGCCCAGTACAAGCTCAACCCCCAGCCACCGGATCCACTGCAGGCCAAGATAATGATGTACATGCCTATCGTTTTCACCGTGTTCTTCCTGTTTTTTCCCGCGGGGCTGGTGCTCTACTGGGTGGTTAACAATGTGCTCTCGATTGCGCAGCAATGGTACATAACCCACAAGATGGAAGCCTCCACCTGATCCGTGGAGAGGTGCCCGAAAGTGATACCATCGCTGCCGTCGCCACCCCGCCGGGGGTGGGAGGGGTAGGCATCGTTCGGGTGTCAGGGGCCGCAGCCGGGCGGGTTCGCGAAGCGGTGCTGGGCAGGGATCTCCGGCCCCGACATGCCGAATATCTTCCGTTTCTCGATAGTGATGGCACCGCTATCGACCGTGGTATTGCCCTCTTCTTTCCAGGGCCACATTCGTTTACCGGAGAGGACGTCCTCGAGCTCCAGGGCCACGGTGGAGCAATGGTCATGGATCGGCTGCTGCAGCGGGTTCTCGGCCTGGGCATCCGCATGGCCCGGCCTGGCGAGTTCTCCGAGAGGGCCTTTCTCAACGGGAAGTTGGATCTGGTGCAGGCCGAAGCGGTTGCCGATCTGATTTCGAGCACCACGGTGGATGCTGCCCGTTCCGCCATGCGCTCCCTGCAGGGGGAGTTCTCCCGGGAGGTGAATCATCTCGTCGAGAGGGTTGTCGAGCTGCGTATCCGGATCGAAGCGGCTCTGGACTTTCCCGACGAGGAGATTGAGTTTCTTAATCACAATCAGGCCAGAGAGGCTGTGGCAGATCTTCAGAACAGGGTACGGCAACTGCTGGACAGTTCCCGACAGGGCTCCCTGCTACGGGATGGGATGCGTATCGTCATCGCCGGCAGGCCCAATGCCGGAAAATCCACCCTGTTGAACGCGTTGGCGCGGAGAGAGCGCGCTATTGTCGCACCTATCCCCGGTACCACCCGGGACATACTGCGGGAGCAGATCGAAATAGATGGTATGCCCCTGCACGTCAGTGACACAGCGGGTCTGCGCGACGGTGGCGATGTTGTGGAGCAGGAAGGGATACGCCGTGCCTGGGCAGAGATTGAAAAGGCGGATCGGGTGCTCTGGATCGTTGACGACCGG
>JALSRO010000290.1 GCA_026984715.1 Chromatiales bacterium
GTGGACTCGCTCAAGATCGAGGGACGCACCAAATCCCACTACTATGTGGCACGCGCCACCCGGATCTACCGCCGCGCCATCGACGACGCCGTTGCCGGCCGCCCCTTCGACCCCACCCTGCTGGGCGAGCTGGAGAACCTGGCCAACCGCGGCTACACCGACGGCTTCTACCAGCGCCACCACAGCAGGGAGTATCAGAACTACCTGACCAACTACTCCCGAAGCAAACGGCAGATCTTCGTCGGCGAGATCCGCTCGTTCGACGGACAGAGCGGACTGGCGGAGGTGGAGGTGAAAAACAAATTCCGCATCGGCGACCGGCTGGAACTGATCCTCCCCTCCGGCAGTCGAACTCTGACACTGGAGCGGATGGAAGATCTGAACGGCAACCGGATGGAAGAGGTCCCCGGCGGCGGCTACCGGGTGCGTATCCCGCTGCCTGTGGAGTGCGGCGAGATGGGGTTGCTGGCGAAGAATCTGTAACCAGGCGTGCAGACCCGAAGGTGATAAACTAGATACGGGACATTTCTGTAAAGAGACTGCCCCAAGCCGCAATGCAACGAAACAGTATTCAGGTGATTCCAATGAGCAGACTTGATTTGGAAGAGAGAGAGATCCTCGAGGCATTTGAAAAGGGAGAGCTGAAACGCCCGAAAGATATCGAGCAGGAGCTGGAACGGCACCGGGAAGCGGCCACGGCCACATTCCGGAAGGATGCTCGCATCAACATTCGTCTCTCTTCACGGGATCTGCGTTCGCTGCAGGCGCTGGCACTCAGGGAGGGCATGCCATACCAGACGCTGATATCCAGCATCCTGCACAAATATGTCGACGGCCAGTTGGTTGACAAGGCAGCAGCCAACGACGAATAACCCATCCCCCGGCAGCAGGGGGTAACCGAAAAAACAGAAGGAGCAGAACAGTGATCCAGTCAGAGACCAGCCGTGGCCGCTTCCCCCGGGTACGCAAGCGCCGCATGCGCCGCGACGAATTCTCCCGCCGCCTGATGCGCGAGTCCCGCCTCGGGGTGGACGACCTCATCTACCCCATGTTCATCCTCGACGGGGAGAACCAGCGCGAGCCGGTCCCCTCCATGCCCGGCGTGGAGCGGATCAGCATCGACCTGCTGCTCGACGAGGCGCGGCAGCTGGTGCAGCTGGGGATCCCGATGGTGGCCCTGTTCCCCGTCACCCCAATGGCACAGAAGAGCGACGATGCGCGCGAGGCCTACAACCCCGACGGCATCGCCCAGCGCGCGGTGCGCGCCCTCAAGAGAGAGTTTCCCCAACTGGGGGTGATGACCGACGTGGCCCTGGACCCCTTCACCAGCCACGGACAGGACGGCCTGCTGGACGAGACCGGCTACGTGATGAACGACGAGACCGTCGAAGTGCTCATCCGCCAGGCGGTCTCCCATGCCGAGGCCGGGGCCGACGTGGTGGCCCCCTCCGACATGATGGACGGCCGCATCGGCGCCATCCGCGACGTTCTGGAAGAGACCGGCCACATCCACACCCGCATCATGGCCTACTCCGCCAAATACGCCTCCAGCTTCTACGGCCCGTTCCGCGACGCAGTGGGCTCCGCCGCCAACCTGGGCGGCGGCGACAAGTACACCTACCAGATGGACCCGGCCAACGGCGACGAGGCACTCTGGGAGGTGGCCCTGGACTTGGAAGAGGGGGCCGACATGGTGATGGTAAAGCCCGGCATGCCCTACCTGGACATCGTACGCCGGGTCAAGGAGCAGTTCGGCGTCCCCACCTACGCCTACCAGGTCAGTGGCGAATACGCCATGCTGATGGCCGCCGCGCAGAACGGCTGGCTCGACGAGCGGGCGGTGATCATGGAATCACTGCTCTCCTTCAAGCGCGCCGGCGCCGACGGCATCCTCACCTACTTCGCCAAACGGGTGGCGGAGTGGCTGAGCGACCGCGAATGACAGTCATGCCCAATGAGCCTTGCGGCCGACCCGGGAAGTGAGAGTTGAGCGAATTCGCCGAGAAGGTACTCCGGTTGGTGTGTGCCGGGACAGCCGGGTTTAGCCGTACACAAAATGGCTACATGCGATATGCTATACCCGGTTGTAAAGAGGACACCCGAGCAGAGGAGTCATCCAGAATGATTGAGATTCACCCCGAGTATCTTGTAGACGAAAAGTCCCGGAAAAAGGCTGTGGTCATCCCGATAGATGAGTGGAAAAGGATAGTTGCAGAGATTGAAGAGCTGGAAGATATCAGGGAGTACGACAAGGCAAAGTCGATAGAGGATGAAGAGATTCCTTTCGAACTGGCGGTCAAGGAGATCGAATCCGGCACTGCGAAGTGAGCCATACCGTAAGAATAAAACGCCGCGCTCAGAAATCGTTGGCAAGGGTTGAACCAGCTCAGCGGGAAGCGATTGTGCAGGCGATAAGAGGATTATCCAGCAACCCCCGTCCGGCAGGTTGCAAAAAACTCTCGGGAAGAGGTG
>JALSRO010000291.1 GCA_026984715.1 Chromatiales bacterium
GCTACCGCTGGCAGCCGTTCGGGGCCGATCACCAGTAGCGCGATGATGGCGATGATGGAGATCTCCCAGAAGCCGATATCAAACATGTTGATCTAGCGTTCCACAAAGTAGTCCGATGGGGGGGGGAGAAACGGCCGGTTCACCCAATCAACTCTTGGTTTTCTCCTTGCGCGCTTCCCCCTCGATAATACGGCTTCCTTTCTGCTCCCGTTTCTCGAGCTGCTCCGTCGGCTTCTCCTCCTCGTCTTCCTTCATGGCGGTGCGGAACCCCTTGATGGCTGCGCCGAGATCGCTGCCTACGTTGCGCAGTCGTTTGGCGCCGAACAGAACCAGAACGATAGCCAGAATAATCAGCAGTTGCCAGGGACTGATACCCATAAGTTTATCTCCAGTTTGGTTGATTTCGTTGGTAACCGATCTGCTGCTCCTGACAGGATGAATCGTGATTTTGCCTGCTCAGAAAGTGCTCAGTTTCGGCCCTCCCAGCAGGTGAATATGCAGATGAAAAATCACCTGTCCACCCCCCCTGCCGGTGTTGATGATGGTGCGGAAGCCCTGTTCCAGCCCCTGCTCCCGGGCCAGTCTCGACTGGAGCCGTATCATGTAGCCAACGAGCTCATCGTGCTGCGATTCGAGATCCTCCAGGCTGGCGAGATGGATGCGGGGAACTGTCAGCAGATGTACCCTCGCCTTCGGGTTGATATCTTTGAACACTACGACCTGCCCGTCCTCATACACCACCTCGGCCGGTACCTCTCCCGCTACGATGCCACAAAACAGGCAGTCACTCATTTGCTCTTCCTCCCGGCTTTCTCTTCGATACCCGACAGGCCGAAACGGCGCTCCAGCTCTGCCAGGACATCGGCAGGCGTGGCACCCAGATGAACCAGCATCACCATGCTATGGAACCACAAATCCGCCGTTTCATAAATGACCTGCGGCAGGTTTCCGTCCTTGGCAGCGATGACGGTCTCGGTGGCCTCTTCGCCAATCTTCTTGAGGATGGTGTCCAGCCCCTTGTCATACAGCATGGCCACATAGGAGCTGTCGGGATTGGCCCCTTTGCGGGCCTCCAGCACTCTGGTCAGTCTCTCCAGCACTTCGCTCATGGTCACCCTCCCGGGGTATATATTTCGGCGGGATCCTTGAGCACGGGCTCCACCGGCTGCCACTCCCCCTCCTCGAGCCGCTGATAGAAGCAGCTCTCCCTTCCAGTATGACAGGCAATGCCGCCCTTCTGTTCCACCTGCAGCAGCAGCACATCGTTGTCGCAGTCGAGGCGGATCTCCCTGACCCGCTGCCGGTGACCCGACGATTCTCCCTTGCGCCACAAGCGATTGCGGGAGCGGGACCAATATACCGCGTACCCCTCTTTGGCTGTGAGACGCAGGGCTTCGCGGTTCATCCATGCGAACATCAGGATCCGCCCGCTTCTGCTGTCCTGGGTGATGACCGGTACCAGACCCCGGGAGTTCCAGCGGATCCGTTCCATCCAGCCACTCTTCCCGCTCACAACCTCACCTCGATCCCCCTGGCCTGCATATGGCGCTTTGCCTCTTCGATTGTATATTCGCCGAAGTGGAAGATGCTGGCGGCCAGTACCGCATCGGCATGCCCCTGGAGGATGCCTTCGGCCAGGTGCTCCAGGGTGCCGACGCCTCCAGATGCGATTACCGGCACGGAGACGGCATCGCTCACCGCGCGGGTGAGTTCCAGGTCGAAACCGGATCTGGTCCCATCCCGATCCATGCTGGTCAGGAGGAGCTCGCCTGCGCCGTAGGCCACCATCCTTTTCGCCCATGCAATGGCGTCGAGGCCGGTGGACTTGCGACCGCCATGGGTGAAGATCTCCCAACGATCCGGTTGCCCCTCCCCGCTGACCCGCTTGGCATCGATGGCCACCACGATACATTGTGAGCCAAAGCGGTCGGCGGCCTCCTTGACAAATTCCGGATTGTCGACCGCCGCCGTGTTGATGGCTACCTTGTCGGCCCCCGCCTTGAGCAGGTAGCGGATATCCGGAGTTGTCCGGATACCGCCGCCAACGGTCAGGGGAATGAACACTTGACCGGCTACCTGTTCTACCACATCGGCCATGGTCTTGCGGTCCTCATGGCTCGCGGTGATGTCGAGAAAGGTGAGTTCGTCCGCCCCCTGCTGGTCGTAACGCCGGGCGATCTCCACCGGGTCACCGGCATCGCGGATGTCGACGAACCGGACCCCCTTGACTACCCGGCCGTCGTCCACGTCGAGACAGGGAACGATGCGTTTTGCCAGACTCATCTCTTGCTTCGGATCAGTTCGTCGGCCAGCCGCTGTCCTGCAGCAAAGTCCAGTGTGCCCTCATAGATGGCACGGCCGGTGATGGCCCCCCGGATCCCCTCTTCGGCTACGGAACAGATGGCGCGGATGTCTTCCAGGTTGGTGATGCCGCCGGAGGCGATCACGGGAATGTTGATTGCCCGGG
>JALSRO010000292.1 GCA_026984715.1 Chromatiales bacterium
GACCGTATAGAGCAGCACCACCAGCAGCGCCGGCCGCGCCCGGTATCCGGTGAGCGACGCGATCAGGCCGCCCGCCCGGGTGGTATCGTCGAGCAGGGCGGAGCTGTCCCACACCGGATCCAGCAGGGGCGGCAGCCATCCCATGCCGATCATCCGGTCGCTGGCTTCCACCAGCAGGGCGCTGGCGAGAAGAAGCAGCACCACCTCGCTGAAGCGAAAGAAGGTCCGCCAGGAGAAGAGCCGGCTGCCCCGGCTGAGCAGCCAGAAGGTAAGCATGGCGGCGGCGAAGCCGAGCGCGGCTCCACTCCATAACGACACCAGTCCTGCCCCGCTGCGTGCCATTCCCATTCCATAGAGGAAGATTACCGTCTCTGCCCCCTCACGACCGACGGCAATAGCGGCCAACAGGGCCATTCCCCACCAGTTGGCCCGCTCTGCCGCTCGCTCCATGCCCACCTCCAGCTCCCGCTTGAGGGTACGCCCGTGGCGCTGCATCCAGAACACCATCTGGGTGACGAGACCGGACGCCAGCAGCATCATGCCGATCTGGAAATACTCCATCGCCTCACCGGGCAGCTGCTCCTCCACCTTCAGCATCACCCACGCGAGCAACCCCGCCAGGGCGAGGCCGGCCATCACCCCGCCCCACAGAAACCGAAACCCGCTGCGCACCTCCTCCCGGCCGCTCAGCCAGGCGTAGAGGATACCGACGACCAGCATGGCCTCGACGCTCTCGCGCCATACGATGAAAATGGTGTTACCCATCTGCAGCACCTCACTCTATCTGGCGATGATCCGGCCCTGTGCCGTCTCGGGATGAAACTCCCCGAAGAAGCGGTATTCACCCGGTTTGAGAGGCGCGAACACCACAGAGCGGGTGACACCCGGCGCCAGCACCTTCTCCTTGCGCAGCTCCCGGCTCTCGAACTCTTCCGGCCCAGGACCTCTGTTGGTGATGACCAGCTTGAAACGCTGCCCCGCCCTCACCTCGACCACCTCGGGGTGGAAACGGCCGTTTTCGATGATCAGCGGGTAGGCGACCATCCCCCCGGCATGGCAGGTGGCACTCAGCAACATCCCCGCAACCAGCGTCAACAGAGAGAGCTTTCCGGTACCGGCTCGCTCTTTCGACAGAGTAGATTCAGTCATCGCTCATCCTCCAGGTCAGAAACTCAGCTGCACCCGCAACCCGGCGGCCGTGATGGCGGAGGCATCGCCATTCCCGCCGGGGTTACGCAGATGCTGTAGGTTGGGCGACAGGGTGAACTGACCGTTCAGCCGGTAGCGGTAGTAGATCTCCACGATCTGTTCGCTTCCCCTTGCCCGGTAACCGTGATCGGGCGATCCATCACCGTCGGCATCCAGAGTGAGGGAGGCCCGGCCGAAAACATCCGCGACCGCAAGCCACCCCAGTGCCACACCGAGAGCATCGGCACCCCGCCCCCAGTAGCTGCCACCCCACTCGCCACCCAGGGTCACGGCTCGATCGAAGGCGACCCTGCCCTGCGTCTGCCAACCGGCACGCAGGAACAGGGTGGCGTAGTCGGCCACCTGCTGGTCGAGGCTGACGCCCACCCCGCCGTGCCCGGTCACACGGCCGTCGAAGTCGCTCCCCCTGCCGTTGTGCCAGCCATACAACCGGTAGTTGCCGGCCAGCCCGCTGAAGAGCCGCTGTCCGGTCTCCACCTGCAGGATCACGAAGGGTGCGTCGAGACTGTCGCTGAAGCTGGCCCCCTCTCCCGAACCGAACAGACCCAGCGAAATGCCGTACTGTTGCGGTTTGTAGAAGTCGTCGATGTAGGCCAGCCGCAGACCGGGGGTGAAGCCGAACTCATCCACTCCCACGTCACCCCCGACATCCAGCAACGGATTGTGGATGAAGGCCTGGTTGACGAAACCGCGGGTCTCGTCGTCGGCGATGGCGTTCTGATCGAAGAACAGGAAAGGATCCATCTTGCCGAAGTTGAACTCGAGGTGGCGGCGCGACAGATCCGGATTGCCACCGAGAGGCAGCGGCAGCT
>JALSRO010000293.1 GCA_026984715.1 Chromatiales bacterium
CTGATACCACGCCTGAGCCAGCAGTACCGTGCTGTCGGAGGCCTCCGATCCCGGACGCTGGAAGCTGGTGGCGTTGAGCGAGGCGAAGGCATCTCCCGGATTCTCCAGCCCCAGCCCCTGCCCCATCCGGAAGTGGGTGAAGATGAAGCCCTGCGCCGCTCCCAGGGTACCGGCCGGGAGGCTCACGGTGGCATCGCCGCGGTAGCTGAGCTCGCCATCCTTGCTGTCACCGGCCGGGGAACCGCTCACCCCCTGGACCATCATGGTCAGCCCCACCCCGGCGCTGATCCTCTGCAGCGACTCCACGGTACGGGCCGCCTGGCGATAGCTGTCGACCTGCGACTCCACCGCCTTCAGGCGCGCCGCGATCTCAGGCTCCGTGGCGCTGATGTAAGGCTCTTCGAGAGAGTGCTGCAGCTCCGCCCTCTCCCGCTCCAGCTGCCGGATGCGCTGCTCCAGTACATCCAGCCGCTGCCGGATCTCCCTGCCATCCACTGCTCCGGCCGACGCCCCCGCCACCCAGGGAACGGCAGCGAGAATGGAGAACAGCACCAAGGAGGTGTTCTGCCACAACCTCACCTCAGTATCCCCCCCGCTTACCGATGCCCGCATAGATGAAGTCATACTCGACATCGAACGCCTTGAACCAGGGCCGTACCCCGGTCAGACGGTCCGTATGACGGCCGAAGTGGTGTCCGGCCGGGTTCTCCGGGGCGTTGGGAGGATAGATGGTGTACCTGACGTGATACTTGCCAGGGCCGTCGAGCTTGACGTTGTCGCCGTAGTGGGGGCCATCGTTGGCCACCATGGGCATGAAGTCACCGGACACCTTCCAGTCGGAACCCCTCTTGGTGACCTCGTACTTCACATGCAGATAGGGGATCCACTCCCCCTCGGCGAAGCCGTTGGCGTTGATGTCCAGCGCGCGGATATCCGCCTCGAGATGGATGTCCGACTCGGGGGCCGGACGCATCATTCCCTCGGGCTCCATCCGGACCGGCTGCAGATACACCGCAGTGATCTCCATACCGGCACGCTGCTCCGGAACACCGATGGGATACTCCACCGCTCCCGCACTCTGCACCACGGACAACAGCACCCATCCCAGCAACGCCAGGGAAACGCGACACCGAAAACTCCTCATTACGACCTCCAGTATTACGAATGACAATGATTCTTGTTTGCCTTTATAACAGCATGAACGGATGCCGTCAACCGTCATCGGCAAAAAGGGGCATCGCTCTCTCAGCGCACTCGGGAAATCGCCTCTCCACCTGCGGAATCACGCGGGAACGAAAAGCCGATACCGGGGCATGGCTGCCTGTTCGATGTCAGGCCATCGAAAATTCAGGGGCCCGTAAACCGCGTTTATCCGGCCCTTGATCGAAACGGCCGTGGAAGGAACTTCTCGGTCCCCAGTCCGGATCCTGGACGGCGTGCGAACCTCTTTCGTCGGGGGAGGCCCCTACCCGTTCGGTTGTTGGTATGGGGCCGGGGAGGGATCTCTTCGGCTTCCTGCCAGCCAGGCAGGGGCACCTGTCACAACAGGAAGGCGGCCCGGTTGCAGCGCATCGTTGCTGTCCCGCCGAGCCAAGGAGGAAGCGTGGTCTGCCGGGAGGAGGGCGAACGGCGCCACCCGGCGAGGGGGAGCGGGGGGGCGACTAGCGGCGTATCGCCGCCAGGATACCGCGCAGCAGCTCCATCGGCGTCGGCGGGCATCCCGGGATCAGGACATCCACCGGCAGCAGGTCGGCCACCGCCCCGCGGCAGGCGTATGAGACCCCGAACTCACCACCATCACAGGCACACTGTCCGGCGGCGATGACTATCTTTGGCGCCGGCACCGCCTCCCAGGTGCGCCGCAGGGCCGCCTCC
This sequence comes from Chromatiales bacterium, assembly GCA_026984715.1. GTDB lineage: Bacteria > Pseudomonadota > Gammaproteobacteria > Thiohalospirales > Thiohalospiraceae > DRMK01. Next base: position 1,876 of record JALSRO010000293.1, read on the forward strand.
ATGTGGCGGGAGACGGGTCCGGTCACCAGCAGGGCATCGGCATGGCGCGGAGATGCGACGAAGCGCACTCCGAAACGCTCGATATCGTGATAGGGGTTGTCGAGGGCATGGATCTCCAGCTCACATCCGTTACAGGATCCCGCATCCACCTGCCGAATCGCCAGGCTCCCGCCGTAGCGAGCCTCCACCACTCGTCTGACTTCGATCCCCACCTGCTGCAGCGTCGTATCATCTGCATCGGGAGGAGTCTCGGTCACCACACCGATGCGCCGAATGCGATCGAGAATTCTCAACATACCGACTCTTGCTCCATGTTACAGATCGTGCCCCGAGTAGGAGCCGTTGACCGATTTGTTGCAGACCGGAAAGTCGGGAACGATGTTGCCCAGCATGATCTGCTCTAGTGCCGGCCAGTTGAACCAGCTCGGATCACGGGGGAAGAAGCGGGCGATCCGGCCCTTCTCCCCGAACCGGACATAACAGACGATCTCCCCCCGCCAGCCCTCTACCATACCGATCCCCCGGGCTCCCGCCGCGGGAACCGACATCTCCCGCACGATCCCGCCCTCCGGCAGCTGAAGCAGCAGCCGGTCGAGAAGGTCGAGAGAGTTCAAAGTCTCCTCCATCCGCACCCGCAGGCGCGCCGCCACGTCCCCTTCCCGAAAGAGCGGCACCACCACCGGCAGACGGTCATAGGGAGGATGAGGGCTGGCTTGGCGCACATCGAACCCCTGCCCCGAGGCCCTGCCCACATAACCCAGGCAACCGAGCCGGTGAGCGGTCTCCGGCGTGAGCCGGCCGGTGGTGAGCAGCCGATCCTCCAAGGAAGGGTGATCCTCCAGAATGTCGTAGAGCGCGCCCAACTCATCCCGCAGCAGCCGGTGATCCTCCTGCAGCAGGCCCACCGCGGCTGGCTCCGGCTCCACCGCCACACCACCGGGAACGATCCGGTCCATCATCAGCCGGTGACCGAACAGCTCGTGGTTGCGGCGCAGCCAGAGCTCGCGAAGACGGGAGAACTGGACAAGCGCGAAGGCAAAGCCGACATCGTTGCAGATGGCGCCGATATCCCCGAGGTGATTGGCCACCCGCTCCCGTTCGGCCAGCAGCGCCCGCAGCGCCACGCCCCGCGATGGAACCTCCACCCCTGCAGCCCGCTCCATCGCCAGGCATGCGGCCCAGGTGTGGGCGACCGTGGTATCGCCCGAGATCCGCCCAGCCAACCGCGCCAGCCCCACCGGATCACGCCCCACGGCGATCTTCTCGATCCCCTTGTGGAGATAACCCAGACGCTCCTCCAGCTTCAGCACCCGCTCTCCCACCGCCTGAAAACGGAAGTGGCCGGGTTCGATGATACCGGCATGAACCGGACCCACAGGGATCTCGTACACGCCAGCCCCCTGGACCCGCGAGAACGGGTAGTCGTCGTCCGGTGGCGTCTCCTCGAGTACCTCCCCGTTGAGCGGAAAATCGTCACGCAGCGGATACCGCCCCGCTGGCCAGGCAGCATGACGAACCCAGCGCCGCGCATCCGGATGCTGCCCGAAGCGGATCCCGAACAGATCCTGCAGATGTCTTTCCTGGCGATCCGCGGCGGGGTAAACGGGGGCGTGGGAGGCGATCAATGGTGCGGCCAGTGGCAGTTCAGTCTCCAGGATCAGGTAGTCCCCCCGATACTCCAGCAAGCAGTAAAGACCGAAGCGGCCACCCCGCTGTTCCGCCCACACTCCCGCCCAGCGGCATCCGAAGGCGGCGGAGTACCGGCCCGCCCGCCCCCAGTCATCCGCCTCCACTTGGATTACCCGGGCGGGCGGGAGCCGGGTGCCACCGTCACCCTGCAGAGGGACCCCACCGGCCTCCAGGCGTGCCCGATACTCCTCCAGCCATTCGAAACGGCTCACAACAGATGTCCTCCCGAGATGAGCCACGTGGCCTGATCCAGCCAGTGGGCGAGAAAGGCGGGAATGGCGATCCCCAGCCACAACACCAGACCGAGATGGACCATTACCGGCAACATATTGGCCGCCACCGGTTGCTGCCCTTCTGGCGCCTTGCCATAGACCATGGGGTGCAGATGGCGGAACAGGCCGGCGAAAGCGACCACCAGGCCGAACAGCAGGACCGAAGTCAGCCAGGGCCAGCTCTGCATGGTGGCAGAGAGCAGCAGGAACTCGCTGGTGAACACGCCGAAAGGCGGAAACCCGGCGATGGCCGCTACACCGATCAACAGACCCCAGCCCACCGCCGGCTGGGTGCGGATCAGGCCGCGGATCTGCTCGATGGTCTGGGTACCGGCGATATGGCTGGCGTGTCCCACGGTGACAAAGATGGCCGACTTGGTCAGCGAATGCACCAGCATATGCAGCAGCGCGCCGAAGGTGGCCAGCGGCCCGCCAATCCCGAAGGCAAAGGTCATCAACCCCATGTGCTCGATGGAGGAGTAGCTGAACATCCGTTTGATGTCACGCTGGCGGTGCAGGAACAGACCCGCCACCAGAAACGAGATCAACCCAAATCCCATCATCAGCTCGCCGGCGATACCGGGCTGGTCGCTGGCGACCAGGGCGCCATCCACCAGCATCTTGAAACGCACCACGGCGTACAGCGCCACATTGAGCAGCAGGCCGGACAGCACTGCCGACATCGGTGTCGGCCCCTCGGAGTGGGCATCCGGCAACCAGTTGTGCAACGGCACCAGCCCCACCTTGGTGCCGTATCCCACAAGCAGGAAGACGAACGCAATGGCCATCACCGTGGGATGGAGCCGGGCGGCCTCGCCATACAGTACCGTCCAGCTCAATCCCCTGGAGGGATCGGCCAGAGCATGCTGGGCGGCGAAATAGACCAGCACGGTACCGAACAGGGCCAGTGCGATACCGACACCACAGAGGATGAAATATTTCCAGGCCGCCTCGATGGACTCCGGAGTGCGATAGAGGCTCACCAGCAACACCGTCGCTAGAGTGGCCCCCTCCACCGCTACCCACAGCACCCCAAGGTTGTCAGTGGTCAGAGCCAGCAGCATGGTGAACAGAAACCCTTGGAACATGGAGTGGTAGAGGCGCATGCGCCGCTCCGTCACCCTCCCCTCCCGACACACATGAGCCATGTATGGTCGGGAGAAAATGGCGGTGGTGAGGCCGACGAAAGCGGTCAGCACCACCAGATAGACATTGAAGGCGTCCACGTGGAAACCGTGTCCGGTCAAATCGCCACCTTGGAGAATCCTCAACGCCAGCCCCAACGCGGCAGCCAGCGTAGTTGCGCAGAACCCGAGATTGAGCCGGCCTGCCAGCTGCAGGGAGCGGATCCCTGCCAGCACCAGGGTACCCATCAAAGGGACGAATACCGTCATCAGCAGCGCGCTCACGGCTCATCCTCCCAGGCGGAGAGCCGGTTGAGACGATCCACATCCAACGACTCGATACTCTCGCTGATCTGCAAAAAGAAAACCCCGAACAGCACCGCCGCCACCAGCACATCGAAGGCCACTCCCAGCTCCACCACTAACGGCATGCCGTGGGTGGCGGTCGCCGCTGCCAGGAACAGGCCGTTCTCCATCGACATGAAGCCGATCACCTGGGTGACTGCCTGGCGCCGGGTCACCATGATCAGCAGGCCAAGCAGCACCACAGCCAGGCTGAGAGAAAGGATGTTGCGGGTCGTCGCCAGCTCCAGACGTTCGATGGGCACTACCACCCAGTAGCTGAAGATCACCAAGGCCGCCCCCAGCATCAGCGCCACGGCGGGCCGGGGCAGCGGGTCCAGATGGCGCTCGAGCTCCAGCCGGCGTACCAGGCGGTGAAGCATCCACGGGATGAGTAGCGCCTTCAGGGCAAGAGTCAACCCGGCCGAGACCAGCAGATGGGGCTCCCCATCCACCAGGGCGACCAGACCGGTGGCGCCGGCCAGCACCGCACCCTGCCAGGCAAACACATGGATCCCGGCCACCAGGCGCGCCTGGGCAAGGATGGAGAAGGAGAGAAACAGCACCAGGGCAGCAAGTACGAACACCGCCTGCTCCACCAGCGTGAGTTGCGTCAGGATCATGCCCCACCCTCCAGGATCACATGGCTCAGCAGGCCGAGCAGCGCCAGCAACAGGGAAAAATTGAGGAACTGCGGAGCCCGGAACAGGCGCATCTTGGCCAACACCGTTTCTGTCACGGCCAGCAACACCCCCAGCAGGAGCAGCTTGGCCACCACGGCAAACAGACCGAACGATACCGCCGCCAGCGACACCTCCCGGGCAATGCCCCACGGCAGGAAGACATTGACGATGAGCACCCCATAGAGCATCAGCTTCAACTGAGCAGCCCACTCCATCAGCGCCAGGTGGCGGCCGCTGTACTCCAGAATCATCGCCTCGTGAATCATGGTCAGCTCCAGATGAGTGGTCGGATTGTCCACCGGGATGCGCCCGGTCTCGGCCACGGCCACCAGTACCAGCGCCATCAGGGCGAACAGATAGGAGGGCCGCAACACCAGGCCGAAGGCCAGCTGGTGGTCGATGACACTGGAGAGATTGGTGCTGTGCGCAGTCATCGCCAGGGTGAACACCGCCAACAGCATCGCCGGCTCGGCCAGCGCCGAGACCAACATCTCCCGTGACGCCCCCATCCCTCCGAAGGCAGTACCCACATCCATCCCGGCCAGGGCGAGGAAAAACCGCCCCAATGCCAGGAACCCGACCAGCACGATGACATCGGCCACCGCCGTGAACGGCTGCCCCACCGCTACCAGCGGAACCCCCAGACAGGCCAGCAGCGTGGTGGCGAACACCACATAGGGCGCGGCACGGAACAGCTCCGAAGCGGTATGCGCCACCAGTGCCTCCTTGGCGAACAGCTTGTTGAGATCACGATAGGGCTGCAACCAGCCTGGACCGCGACGGTTCTGCAGACGGGCCTTCACCCGCCTCACCCACGCCATCAGCAGCGGCGCCCCGAACAGGAACAGCGCGGCCTGAAGCAGAACCCATCCGGACGAGAGATTCACGAGATCACCCACAACAACACCACCAGAGTTCCCAGGGACCATGCCAGATAGACCCGGATATTGCCCGACTGCAGCCGGGTCACCCGGCGGGCCACCGCATGAATCCAGCGCTCGACAGGGGCGTAGAGCCACCCCCATGCCCGATCCAGCACAAGCAGCTGATAGCGCATCCCCTCCTCCCGTCGTTCTATCCGCTCCTCGATACGGAAGATTGGCCCGAAAACACGGCGGATGGGTTGGGAAAAAGCGGTAGCGGTGTACTGCATACGGGGCGACGGCAGAACCTGCCCGAAACCACAATCCCAGGGATCACAGCGCCGCACCTCACCCCCGTCGTGACGGCGCAGCACCACGGCTGCGAGCCAGCCGACGAGAACCAGGGCCGCCACGACCACCGGAGCCGAATAACTGGCGACCTCCGGGGCCACCGGCGTCAGCCACAGCCAGCCACGAGCGGTCGCCTGGGACAGCCCCTGCCCGAGCAGCTGAGCGGGAACCGCATCCAGCCACAGCAACACCGTCGTGGGGAACACCCCCGCCAAGAGGCAGAGGAGCGCAAGAGCGGCCTGTGCGGCACGCATACCAAGTGGCGTGGGGCGGGCACGGCGAACCCGCCGTGAGCGGGCCTGACCCAGGAAGGCCACCCCATAGACCTTGACAAAACAGGCTGCCGCCAGAGCCCCGGTCAACGCCAGCATGGCGGCCGTGATGGGGATCAGACTGCGCAACACGCCCCCATCCAGCATCCAGGCCTGCAGTGCCGTCTGAAAGGTCAACCACTCGGAGACGAAGCCGTTGAACGGCGGCAGGGCAGAAATACTGATACACCCCACCAGGAAAAACAGCCCGGTCCAGGGCATGCGCCGCAGCAGCCCACCCATACGCTCCAGATCCCGCTCATTGGCAGCATGCAGGATGGCGCCCGCGCCAAGGAACAACAGACTCTTGAACAGAGCGTGATTCAGTGTATGGTAGAGGGCGGCGACCAGCCCCAGCACCCCAATGGCGGGATGACCCGTAGCCAGGAAGATCACCCCCAATCCCAGCCCGATGAAGATGATGCCGATATTCTCCACCGAATGATAGGCCAGCAGGCGCTTGAGATCGTGCTGCATCAGCGCATAGAGCACCCCCATCAGGGCTGAGGCGCTGCCGGCCACCAGGATCGCCACACCCCACTGCCACTGCAGCTCCCCCAGCAGATCGAACACGAAGCGAACAAAGCCGTATACCGCAACCTTCAGCATCACCCCGGACATCATGGCCGAAACATGGGACGGCGCAGCGGGATGTGCCTCCGGCAGCCAGACATGCATCGGGACCAGGCCGGCCTTCATCCCGAACCCCACGAATGCCAGACCAAAGGCCACACTGGCCCAGCCGGGAGAGAGCGGAGCGGCACGCATGGCGTCGAAGGCGAAACCCTCCCCGAACCCGGCCAGGACACCATACCCCAGCAGGATCGACAGTGCACCCACATGGGCCATCAACAGATAGAGAAAGGCCGCGCGCCGGTTGGCAGCCTGCTCGTGCTGAAAGGCCACCAGGAAGTAGGAGCTCAACGACATCAGCTCCCACGCCACCATGAAAAGAAAGGCGTCGTCGGCCAGCACCACCAGCAGCATGCCAGTCACGAACAGGCCGGTGAACAGCCCCAGCACAGGCAGCGGATCCTGACCATGTTCGAAATCGCGCACATATCCTGGCCCATAGATCGCCACTGCAGCTACCACCAGCCCGATGACCAGCAGGAAGAAGCCGGCCAGCGCATCGAGCCGCAGACGCCAGGCCAACCACGGCAACCCCAGCGGAAGCTCGCCGAGCGCCGCCTGGGGCGAAGCCAGGGCCGCCAGCCCGGCACCCACCGCCGCCACACCAGCCACCCCCAGCAGAACGAACATCGACCGCTTGAACAGCGGACCCCGTTTTCCCCCCGTTCCCAACGCCGAAACAGCCGACGCCAGCGACGCCAGCAGCGCCACACAGGCAAGCAAGAGAGAGAAAGGGAATACGCCGCCCATTGTCAACCTCTGAGCCGCACTCCACGCCCCCCAGCCGGGCTGGCCGCCCCTTCGGCAATCAGCTCCACACCGCCGCACTCCAGCGCCGCCACCACCTTGACCAGGGAGTCGACGTTGCCACGCACGTTACCCTCGCTCGCCTCCATGCGTTGAATGGTCGGCAGGGAGAGCCCGGCCTCCTGCGCCAGGTGGCTCTGGTCCCACCCCAGCAGCACTCTGGCCGCCTTCATCTGTCTTGCGGTAATCAATGGCTCATCCTCCTCCTCGTTCCCCATGGAGCTCCGGCAGGCGGGCAACCGAATGTCGGCTCCCTCTTCCGACTCCACCCCGCCCATCTGGGGCACAGCGACAAAAGCATGTTTGAAAACTGCTGTTTACATTATTTACCATGAATAGTGATGCTTCAAGCATTAATTACGACATAGCAGTCCCATCTTCGCTCCCCTCCTACCGAAGGACTACTCACCGCGCAAGGGAGCGCCGCCAGCAACCGGGCATTGGGCCACTGTAG
>JALSRO010000294.1 GCA_026984715.1 Chromatiales bacterium
CCCGGGCCAGAAAATCCAGATCGGAGGGGGTTATCTCTTTTAGATCCCCCAGCAGTTTGGCGAAGAAATCCGGGCCCATGCGGCGGCTCCAGCTGAAAAAGGTTTCACCCGGATCGGATTCTCTCTGGTAGGTCTGGTGCATTCTCCTGACTGCGGTTGCTATCAGCATTGCTGGAATCGAGGGGCCCTTGATGGCCAGTGCGCCACCGCCACCCCCGTTGCCGCCGAAGTAGATCTGGTAGTGAGGCACCAGTCGTCCGTGAATGCGTTTGCCTTCGCCATAGATACCGATATCCCCGGTTTCGGGCTGGGCGCATCCGTTATGGCAGCCGCTGACCCGTAGTCGCAGATCGCTGCTCCCTCCGCTCAGTTTGGGAGCTGCTCCCTTGGATGCCGTGATCCCCAGGCGGCAGGTGGAGGTTCCGGGGCAGGAGACGACGTTGTCCCCTGGTTTCGGCTCACCCAGCCCGAGGGATTCGAGCCGTTCCCGGAGATCATCCAGCTGCTCCCCGGCCACATCCACCAGAAGCAGATTCTGTTCCTGAGTGCAGCGGATGTCGGTTATGCCGGATTCACGGGCGCAGCTGGCAATACCGCGCAACCGCTCTACGTTCAGTTCCCCCAGCGGTATGCTGACCGGGTAGGCGAAGCGTCCCGCCTGTTTCTGTTCCATGACTGTTCTCAGATTGATTGGCGGAGTCTCTCCCCGGGCTGCAGACCAGCTGCCCGACGGTGCGGATTCGGCTTCAAAGGCGGCACGTGACCGGCTCAACTCCTCGCGATACTTCTCACGGAATCCTTCCTCGCCAAAACGCTCCACCAGAAATTTGAGGCGGGACTTTGCTCGCCGCTTGCGATCGGAGTAGCGGTTGTGGAGTGCGATAACCGCTTCCACCGTTGGCAGCAGCTCCTTCTCCTCGATAAACTCCTCCAACACGATGGCATGGCGCGGCTTGTGCCCCAGTCCGCCACCTGCAAGAAGCTGGAATCCGTGGCGACCCTCACTCATTTTGGCGATGATGCCGATATCGTTGATCATCCCCTGGGCGCAATCCTGTTCGCAGCCGGAGAAGCTGAACTTGAATTTGCGCGGCATGGCCTGGGTCAGGGGGTTGCGCAGGAAGCGGCGCAGTGCCGCCTGAACGAACGGCTCCACGTCCACATGCTCCCGGGGGCAGATCCCGGCCAGGTGACACTTGGTGATATTGCGAACGGTGTTGCCGCAAGCCTCCCGGGTGGTCATGCCGGATTCGCCCAGTTTGCGCATCACCTTGCCGGTATCGGCGACGGGTACGTAGTGGAGCTGGATATCTTGACGGGTGGTGATCTCCGCCCTGTCATACTGGGAGTGTTGTTCGACGATGTCCGCAATGGCGGAAAGTTGCCCGGGTGTTATCTGTCCTCCGGGAAGTTTGATCCGTACCATGTGCAGCCCGGGTTGGCGCTGGCCATAGATACCGTGTTGCAGGCGGAATGCCATGAAGCGATCCGCGTCCATCACGCCGTCCAGGAACGACTGCAGACCCGCTTCGTAGCGCTCTATCTCTTCAAAATCGACTACCGAGCTGGATGGTGCCATAGTTAAACTCCGGAGTATGGGGATATCGGTGGGGTGCTGCCGAGCGGTACATTATACTAAAAAAAAGCAGATGGTTTATATCAACGATATTTTGTCGGGCTCTTCACCCACTCGATTTGATGAAGAGCCTTTTGTCGAAGCGAGCAGTGGTCTGGCAGGTGGAGATTCGGATGCAGCGGCGATTCTCTCGAAAGGTGCTGCAGGGCAGATATGGCCTGGCGCCCATTGTGGATGGAGATGGATAGGGCACCATGCCAAGAGGTCAATCGGAGAGAGGCTCCCCTGTGCCATAACGGGTTCGTACGTACTCATCCACCATCTGCTGAAACTCTTTGGCGATTGAATCTCCCTTCAGCGTTACGGTTTTTTCTCCATCGACATAGACCGGTGCCACCGGAGTCTCTCCAGCTCCCGGCAGGCTGATGCCGATATCGGCGTGTTTGCTCTCTCCCGGGCCGTTGACCACACAGCCCATCACCGCCACATTCATATTTTCGACGCCGGGATAGCGCTGGCGCCAGATCGGCATCTGCTGGCGGATATGTTGCTGGATGTCTCCGGCCAGCTGCTGGAAGAAGGTGCTGGTGGTGCGGCCGCAGCCCGGGCAGGCAACCACCATCGGGGTGAACGCGCGCAGCTCCAGGCTCTGCAGGATCTCCTGGGCAACGGTCACCTCCCCGGTGCGGCAGCCGCCCGGTTCCGGGGTGAGGGAGATGCGGATGGTGTCGCCGATCCCCTCCTGCAGCAGAATGGACAGCGCAGCCGTGGAGGCAACGATCCCCTTGGAGCCCATGCCCGCTTCGGTCAGGCCCAGATGCAGGGGATAGTCGCAACGGCTGGCCAGTTCACGATAGACGCTGATCAGATCCTGCACGCCACT
>JALSRO010000295.1 GCA_026984715.1 Chromatiales bacterium
ACTCTGGCCGACACCGAGCGGTGTGGTCACCGGGTGGCCTTCAATCGGGCCTTTGCCGATGCCGGCCTGGAGTGGGAGTGGTCGGAGCAGCTATATGGCGAGCTTCTGGCAGTTACGGGAGGAAAGGAGCGTATCCGCCACTACCTCGAGCATTTCGATACGGGGTTCTCGCTCCCCTCCGGGGAGCTGACCGATTTCATCGCCGGGCTGCACGCTGCGAAGACACGCCACTATACCCGCATGCTGGCGGAAGGGGCGATACCGCTGCGTCCGGGGGTGAGAACCCTGCTGCACGAGCTGCGCTCAGCGGGGGTGAGGTTGGCCATCGCCACTACCACTACGCCGGAGAACGTGTCTGCGTTGCTATACCATGCGCTGGATCCGGGGGCCGAGTCGTGGTTCGAGGTGATCGGTGCGGGGGATGTGGTTCCTGCCAAGAAGCCTGCCCCCGATATCTACCATTATGTGCTGGAGCGGATGGAGCTGCGGCCGGAGCAGTGTCTGGCGCTGGAGGACTCCGCCAACGGGGTCAGATCGTCACTGGCCGCGGGGATCAGGACGATCGTCACGGTGAATGCCTATACCCGGGGCGATGACTTCTCCGGCGCTGCTCTTGTGGTCGACCAGATAGGTGAGCCCGGCCGGCCTTTTTCCGTACTGGCCGGTGATGCCGGTGGCGCCAGGTTTCTCGATCTGGAGTTGATGAGGCGGCTGCTGCAGCGCTGATTCCGATGACATCGGCAGACTACCACGCTACTGGACGGGACGATCGCATTCGGGTGCGCCGTGGCGAGGTTGTCATCGGCCGGCCCCTCCCGTGGGACGTGTATGACGAGAGCGGCCAGCTGCTGCTGAGCAAGGGGTTTGTCGTTGCCAATCCGCGGCAGCGACAGCGGTTGCTGGACGAAGGCCTGCGTTCTCCGCTCCAGAACCTTCCTGAGTCCGCTGCTGCCGATACCGATACCGCTTCGTCCATCGGGGGCAACCCCTTCGTGACCATCGATCAGCTGACCGTGCGTCTGGAGGGGATTCTCTCCATGGTCCAGCAGCAGAACAGAGTTGTCTCCCCACAGCAGCGGATTCGCAAGATGGGGCGCGATATTCAGGCATTGTGCAACTATGATGCCGATGCGGCATTGGGGGCGGCGCACCTCAAACATGATACCTCCTATCCCTATCGTCACAGCATCCACACCGCTCTGTTGTGCGAACTGGTGGCGCGGCGGCTCAACTGGTCGGTAGCACAACGGCTCAGTGTGATTGCGGCGGCATTGAGCTGCAATGTGGCCATGACTGCGCTGCAGGCAGAACTGGTGGAGCAGGCGGAGCCGCTCAATGATGCCCAGTGGGATGCCATTCAGGCCCATCCGCAGCGAGGTCGTGCGATGCTGGAAGCTGCAGGGATCTCCGACGAACTCTGGCTGCGGGTGGTCATGCAGCACCATGAGTGCATCAACGGACGGGGTTATCCGGCCGGTATGCGGGGTGACGATGTGCTGCCCGAGGCTCGTCTGTTGGGTCTGGCCGACAGGTATCACGCCATGGTGACCGGCCGCTCCTATCGCAACGGGATGCTGGTCAAGGATGCCCTGCGCCGGATCTTCCTGGATGCGGGACAGGAGGTCGGCAGCACTCTGGCGCAAATGTTCATCAAGGAGTTGGGGATCTACCCTCCCGGTTCCATCGTTCGCCTTGCCAACGGAGAAACCGCTGTAGTGATCAGACGCAAGGGAGAGCTGGGGGGGCCGATGCTGGCCTGTATCGCAAACAGCCGGGGGGAGCACTATGCACAGCCGCTCTACCGCGATTCGAGCGAACAGGAGGCGTACACCATCCAGGATGTGCACCCGTCCCCCGGAGCGGTGCCATTCGGATTGAGCCGTTTGTGGGACTACTGACCCGGTAACGATCTATATATCGTATTCAGCCGTGGTGTGCCAGGGCCTGTCGTTGAAAATCACGGGGCCAGGGAGTTAAGGCAGGTTGCGCGTGCCAGTGCCCTTTCCGATGCCCACCAGAGGCCCTGAATGCGATATCTATCGCTGCCGGGTTAACAATAATATCGACCCCGTAAGCAGAGATATGGTGATTGCGGAAGTTTTACACACTTCTGTGGTTATTGCGGGCCTGCTGCCTGTTGTGGCACCGCCCCGCCCTCTGCAAGCCGTTCCACCCAGAGTGCTGTCGCGCCGGCAACGGCTGCCGGCATTATCAGGAAGTTGACCAGCGGGATGAGGGTGAGAGCGGTGGTTGCGGCTCCGAAGCCCACTACCAGCAGGCGCTGCTCTCTCGCCTTGCGGCGCTGTTGGGGAAACAGTAGTCCGTGATTTCCCATGGGATAGTCCAGATACTCCAGGGCCAGCATCCAGGCACCGAAGATGAACCACAGGAAAGGGGCGAGGATATTGAGGCCGGGGACGATGAACAGGATCAGCAATGGA
>JALSRO010000296.1 GCA_026984715.1 Chromatiales bacterium
CCAGCAGTGTCAGCAGTTCGGCGATCGCCTGCTGAAAGGCGGTGTAGTTCTGCGGATGATCGAGATAGTCGCGACGGTAGTCGCTCTGTGCCCTCTCCACCGCATGCTCGACCATCTCGTCCCAACTCCGACGGGCGCTGTGTTCGGTGACGATGGGGTTGACCCACTCCGGCCAGTGCAGTTCGACAAAGCGGTAGAGGTGCGGCAGCCGGTTGTTGTGCCCATCCCCGGGGAGCGCATCTTCAAGCCGGGTACGCAGAGCTGCTACTCCCTGCGCATCGATGCCGAGGCCGGATTGGTCCAGATTCTTCCGGTACGGCAGGGTGCAGATGGGAAACCGGTCAGGCGGGATCTCCGCCTCACGGAGGTGGTTGCGAAACGAGTCGAGAATGACCGGATGTGACTCCGGGGTGAGCTTGTTGATGCAGACCACCATCGGCTGGCCGAGTGGATAGAGGAGCTTGAGGGTGTCCCAGACGCGCTGGTCGGCATATTTGTCCCTGCTCACGACCAGCAGCAGGAGGTCTGCCAGAGCGGAAGTTCGCAGTACCGCGTCCCGGTAGCCACTGGAGTCAATGGAGTCGAAATCGGGGGTATCCCAGATTACGCAGGGAGGAAGGGGCGCCTCGCCGGCACGGGTGACGGCGTAGGCCTGGTAGGGGGCGGATGGCAGCTGTTCGAGGGAGCGTCGCTCATATCCGGGAAAGATCCGTGTCACCCAGGCCAGCTCTTCCGGGTCTGTCTTTACACAGAATGCCTGTGGATGGGCGGTGAACCCGGCCAGGGCGCTCACTCCGGCCAGGGGTCGGTCGAGGAGCAGGTTGACGATGGTGCTCTTGCCGGCCTGGGTTGGCCCAATGACAGCGATCTGAGGCTTGCGTTGCGGGGAGTCTCGATCGATCTGCTGCATGAGCAACCCCGCCTCTGCGAGAGTAAGCGAGGCGAGGATGTCGTCGAATGAGCCGCCCAGCTGCCCGTTGCCATGTCGTGCCACGCTTTGGTAGCGTTCGATGAGTTTTGCGATGAAGTCGAGCATCTGCATCCATGTCGGGTCTGTTCCCCGCTATTGTATGTGTTTCCCCCCGGCCTGGGAATGGGTGGTCCCGTATGGATGGTTATATGCTAAACTTCTTGCTCCTTAGTTCCAGTCCACAGGGATTCGGCCATCATGTCCAGATATTTTTCTTTTTTTTCTCTTCTCTTTATCGTGACTCTGCTCTCTACTTCTATTTCAGCAGCGCAGCTGCCGATATCGTCGGCGCAGCTGGAGCGGCTCCTGAACCACACCGATGGTGGAGAGAGCGGGAAATTGCGGAGCTCGTTGGCCGAGGCCGTACGGCAAGCGCTGGAGAGGCTTGAGCCGGTCTCGGGTATGGAGCTGCCACCCTACCGCTTCGAGGAGCGTGATGTCGTTCTGGAGGAGAGGTGTGAATCCAGCTCTGTCATAAGGCAGATAGCAGGAGAGATTCGCCTGGGGGATGGCAGCCACGGCACTCTCGATATGGTGACACTGGCGCAACCGGCAACCCTGAGCCTGGCGCTGAAGGCGCATCTGGTTGCGACAGGAACGGTCGATCGGAGTTGGGGCTTAGAGGCCTTCGGAGGCTGCAATCGTTACGCGGAGTATGGTTTCGATTTCGATGCCGAGGGGGATTTGGGAGTTCGTCTGGACGCAACTATCACTCCGGAGATCGAGGTTGTCGAAGGGGGGATCAGATATGCTCCGATACTGGCGGTACGGGTCGCTGTTGATCAGGTTTCCTACGATGTCACCGTGGATGACGAGCTGTTCGCCTCGCTGGTAGAGAGGAAGATCCGCGAAGCTATCCGGCCGTATCTCGACCAGGCCGCAGGCACGCGGATCGCGCAGGATCTGGAGCGGCAGTTCCGGCATGCCCTGATTGACTCCTGGGGGGCCGACTACATCGTCATTCCGACACCCGGGTTGGATGTGGAGAGTCCGGCCGACCTGCAAGACCGCTTTGCACAGGCATACGAGAGGCGCGGGGTTTATCTGCAGAACAACCTCGGTTCACTCTCCTATCTGCTGCTGAGCAACAATGACAAAGCGTGGGGCGAGCTGCTCGACGATACTGCCCTCTGTGAGGCGAGTGAATATCTGATGGCGGATATGGCATCGGATCCCCTCTACCGCTTCGACGGGGTGCAGTGCCGCAAGATCGAAGCGCCGTACTATTCCCGTGAAGGTGACTACTACAGTGACGATGCGTGTCAGCAGATGTTGCACTATCGCCCGATGAGTGTCAGCGAACAGTGTTCCCGGCTGGCTGATTCTGCGCCGTCCAGCGCCCCTGTCATGACGGATAGGGAAGCGCCTGGCTCCTGGTATCTCTCGCCGCTCACCCGTCTCGACATCGGAGTGGATTCGATTGCAGCGAATCACCACCCCTACACATCCAGCAGAATCTACA
>JALSRO010000297.1 GCA_026984715.1 Chromatiales bacterium
GAGCCATTCACTCGTCTGCTGACCCAGGGGATGGTGCTGAAGGATGGTGCCAAGATGTCCAAGTCCAAGGGCAACACGGTGGATCCGGAGGCGCTGATAGCGCGTTACGGGGCGGATACCGCACGTCTGTTCATGATGTTCGCCGCCCCCCCGGAGCAGTCGCTGGAGTGGCAGGACTCCGGTGTTGAGGGAGCCTATCGCTTTCTCAGGCGTATCTGGCGGCTGGTACATGAACATGTAGCGGCGTCTGACACCGTTCCGCCGATACAACCGGCGTCCCTGGATGGAAAGGAGCGCGAGCTGCGTCGCCGGGTGCATGAAACCATTACCAAGGTGAGCGACGATATCGGACGCCGCTATACCTTCAACACCGCCATCGCAGCAGTAATGGAGCTAGCCAATGCCGTGGCCCGCTTCGAGCCGGCGGGGGAGCAGGGGCGCGCCGTGCTGCAGGAAGCGCTGGAGACGATGGTGCTGCTGCTCTCGCCGGTGGTCCCCCATATAACCCATACTCTGTGGTACGCGTTGGGTCACCGGGAAGCAGTGGTCGATGCAGTCTGGCCATGTGCCGATGAGAGCGCCCTGCAGTGCGACCGTACCGAGCTGGTGGTCCAGGTGAACGGCAAATTGCGGGGGCGCATCGATGTGGGGGTGGATGCGGAGCGCTCCGAGGTGGAGCGGGCGGCCCTTCAGGAGAGCAACGTGCAGCGCTTCATCACCGGAAAAGAGATACGCAGGATAGTGGTGGTACCGGGGAAACTGGTGAATATCGTGGTGGCATGAGGAGAACGTTCGAAACGGCCGGTCTGCTCGCTCTGGCGGCGGTCGCCCTGTTGGGTAGCTCTTGCGGTTTCCATCTACGTGGTGAAACTTCACTGCCGGAGTGGCTGAAGAGCGCCTTCGTGGTGAGCGATGTCCGCTACAACGAGGTGGCGGACGAGCTGCGCCGTGCCCTGCGAACCGCAGGCATCTCCATTCCGGAGCGCGCCGAACAGGCGGATGTGACCATCCGGATCCTGGGAGAGAGGAGCGCCCGGCGGGTACTTTCAGTGGGAAGTGACGGACGGCCCAGTGAGTATGAACTCGACTATCGGCTGAACTATGGCGTATATGATGCGGGCGGCAAGGTGATATTGCCGCCGGCTACAGTCACCCAGGCCCGCACCTACACCTTCAACGAGGTGGATGTTCTCGGCAAGAGTACTGAGCGGGACGAGCTGTGGCAGGAGCTGCGCCGCCGGGCAGTGGTGGCGCTGATGAACCGGCTACGCTACGGTCGGCCGTTGCGCCGATGAAACTGCGGGGGGATCAGCTCGATACCCACCTGAGGAGGGGGATTGCCCCGATCTATCTGATCAGCGGCGATGAGCCGCTCCAGATGACCGAGGCCACCGATGCGGTGCGTGAGGCCGCCAGAGAAGCAGGATATGCGCAGCGTGAAGTTCTCGATGTCGGTGCGAATTTCGACTGGGGGCAGCTTGCAGGGGTGGCCGGAGAGTTGTCCCTGTTCGCCCGGCAACGCCTGGTGGAGCTGCGCCTCCCTGGCGGCAAGCCGGGCGACGAAGGAAGCAGAGCCCTGCGCGCTTGGGCGCAACGGCCACCGGCAGACTGTCTGTTGCTGATCGTCAGCGCCAGGATCGACGCGGCTGCCCAGCGCAGCAAATGGTTCCAGGAGCTGGAGCGTAGCGGAGTGGTGGTGCAGCTGTGGTCACCGAAGCCGCGCCAGCTGCCGGACTGGATCCGCAAACGGATGCGATCGCGGGGCATGGAGGCCAGCCAGGAGGCGGTGGCGCTGCTGGCGGAGCGGGTGGAGGGAAATCTGCTTGCGGCGGCGCAGGAGATCGACAAACTCCAACTGCTCTATGGAGCGCGGCCACTACAGGCGGCCGATGTTGCCGCCGCCGTGGCTGACAGCGCCCGCTTCAATATCTACGAACTGGTGGATACCGCTCTCCGTGGCGATCTTTCCCGTAGTGCGCGCAGCTTGCGTGGTCTGCAGGCGGAAGGGGTGGAAGCGATCCTGGTGCTGTGGGTACTCACCCGGGAGATACGAATGCTGGAAAGAATGGCGGCACAGTTGGAGTGCGGGGCTCACCCCGAACAGGTGCTGCGTCAGCAGCGGGTCTGGGAACAGCGCAAGCCACTGGTGCACCAGGCTCTGCAGCGAAGTCACCGACGCCACTGGCAGCGGTTGTTGCGTCATGCAGCCCGTATCGATCGAATAATCAAGGGGGTCGGTGAAGGCAATTCGTGGGATGAGTTGTTACAATTGGTACTATTGATGAGTGGAGTCAGTCTGTTCAAAGGGGTTACCAGGTGAGAAGGGTATGACATTCGGGATCGAG
Source organism: Chromatiales bacterium (assembly GCA_026984715.1). Taxonomy (GTDB): domain Bacteria; phylum Pseudomonadota; class Gammaproteobacteria; order Thiohalospirales; family Thiohalospiraceae; genus DRMK01. The sequence goes on from JALSRO010000297.1 coordinate 2,346, forward strand.
GAGTACATGCAGCAGGTGGGGCGCCGAGCGCGTGCCGCCAGCCAGGTCGTGGCACGTAGTACCACCGGTGCCAGAAA
>JALSRO010000298.1 GCA_026984715.1 Chromatiales bacterium
CGCCAGCCGCAGCTGGTCAGAGCACATCTTGTCAGCTGACCAGGTCGAGGGAGGAGAAGTATGCTGGTACGACACAGCCTGATATACGCCCTTGCCAGGGGGGTACCGGGAATCGTCAACTTCCTGGCCATTACCGTCTACACTCGAATGCTCAGCCCCGATCAGTATGGTCAATATGCGCTGGTCATCGCAGCGGTCGGTCTGATCGATTCGGTTCTGTTTCAATGGTTGCGCCTGGGGTTGCTGCGTTTTCTTCCCCGGTACACCGATCACCCCCAGGTATTGCTGGCAACCCTCGTTACCGCATTTATGGTGGTGGTTGCATTCACTGCGTCTCTGGGTGCAGGAGTATATCTGCTCTGGCCCGGGTTGGTGGAGCACAAACTGCTTGCCACGGGGATGTTACTGCTTTGGATTCAGGCTTGGTTCGAACTGAATTTGGAACTGGCCCGCAGCCAATTGGCACCATCACGTTACGGTTTGATGTCCATATTCAAATCGCTGCTGGCCTTGACGGTGGGTATCCTGATGGTACTGCAGGGAGCCGGAGCTCTGGGACCCCTGTTTGGGCTGATTGGCGGGATGGCTATTGCCATAGTGTTGGTTGCCAGAAGAGAGTGGCGGACCGACGATACTGGTCTTTTCGATCGGCAGCTGGCCGGGAGGCTGGTACGATACGGACTGCCCATGACGGCCACCTACTCACTCGCCTTCCTGGTAGGCAGTTCCGATCGTTTCATGCTGGCGTGGTTTCTGGGAGCCAATGCGCCCGGCCTCTATGCCCCCGGATATGATCTGACTCAGTTCAGCCTGATGATGCTGATGATGGTGGTCAACCTTGCAGCCTATCCCATGGTTGTGCGCGCACTGGAGCAGAAGGGAGTGGCGGAGGCTCGCAAGCAGCTGGAAAATGTCCTGGTGCTCACGGTTGCGGTTGCACTGCCATTCGCAACCGGCCTGGCCATCTGTAGTGAAAATATCTCCGGAGTCTTGTTGGGCGAAACCTATCGGGAGACAGCCACGACACTGATCCCGATGATTGCCATCTCATCCTTCCTTTTTGGCATAAAGGTGTTCTACCTGGATCTGGGGTTTCAACTCAGCAACAAGACCTATCTGGAACCGTGGGTTATGGTTGGTGCGGCGCTGGTCAATATAGTGCTGAACTTCTGGTGGATCCCGACGATGGGATTGACTGGCGCAGCTGCAGCCACGCTTGTCTCCTATACAGTAGGCGCCTATCTCAGCTGGAAACTCGGAAGAGGAGCATTTCCGTTACCATCCCCTCCACCGGACATCTTGAAGATTGCCATGGTAACCGGAGTAATGGCCCTCTCCCTGTGGTTCACCAGGGGTTCCCATGGATCAGCCGCACTATTGGGGCAGATAACTCTGGGGGCCGTGGTATACACCGCAGGCCTGATACTCCTCAATGTCGCAGAGATGCGAAAGATCGTGCTATCCCGCCTGCCGGTACAGCGGCTGCTGTAGCCCTGCTACTCTATCTTCCCGAATGACGAGTTCCCCACGGTTGCGCCCATCGATAATCGGTCATCTCCGATGGCGCCCTACAGCAAGATGGGGTAACGCAGCCTGCGGGTCGGCACGCCGCGGCCTGTCGCTGAATATCATAGGGTTAGGGCCTTCAGGCAGGCACCGGCCCTGCGTTCCAGTGCTTGGCAAGGGAACGACCCTTGCCTGCGCACTGCGCCTTGTTCCGGCGCCTGCCTGGAGCCCTGAATGCGACATATATTGTTGCCGGGTTAATAATAAAAAGGGCGGCAAATCGCTTTTTCACGCCCAGGGGTTGCTCATGGACAGATTTCACGCCATGCCGTGAGCAGCCGTTCCTTGCGTTGTGAATGGAGCCCCAGCGCACGCGTGTAGGGACAAAAAATCTCTGTGGGATATTCATATTCGATATGCAATACCGGTTTACCCTGGCTAACAAACGGAATCAGCCTATCACACTCCGAATATTTGTAGCAGGATTCGTTTATGGCCCAGTCAAAATCCGATACCAGTTCCGGGATCTGCCCAACGTTATTCTTGAGACCGATCCCCAGACCCCGGCGGTGCGCCTCGCGCGCCAGCCAGCGATTGAAGCGCAGCTGATCTTCATAGCGCAACGGGGGGTTGGTAAAACCGTGGTCATTGCTGTAACCATCCACATTGTCCGGATCCACGCCGTCACAGCCGGCATCCCGAAGATAGTCTAAACGGGTGGAAATGATCGGTCCGAGAATATCGATACGGCGAATATCCAGCCATCTCTCTCCCGGCCACTCCTTGAGCTCCTTTCCCAACAGCCGGGGATGGGATTCGTACAAGGAAGCATCACTGCGCCAATCCTCATAGGTGCCTGCACTGAAATAGCAGACTACCTTGCGGCCCATCCTGTGTAACTGCCGGACTATCGATTGCGCCGTATCCCTGTCATAGTTGAAGATATCAATCACATAGATCTCTGCATCCCTGGTCACATCCGGGCGGCCACCCTCTGGAGCAGACACCAACTGGATCTGCCAGGAACTCTCCAGCGATGGACGCCACCACTCGGATGCCGCCTCGGTTTCAGAACGGATCTCGAGCGACAGGTAGTCGAGATTGCTGATTCCCTGGTTGGCGGTAGTGATGTAACGGAGCAATATCGCACCATCGCGCCGGACGAAGCGTCTCAACTGCCCCGTAACATCGAAGGAGAGCCTGCTCCACTCCCAGCTCCGGGCCATACCATTGTCACCAACGGTTACCCAGCGGTTGATGCTAAAATCCCACAACTGCCAGCGCCAGAGCTGCGATGAGGCAGCTTCTCCCCGAAAATTGGTATGCAGTGTCATGGCGCTGATATCGGGACCACGGTCTGCAGGAAGATAGAAGGTGAATATCCCCCGATACCCCTTACGGGTGGGATAAAACTCGCGATAGGCACTCCAGTCATCCATGGTTCCCGATTGATCGTCCACCGCCAGGACCGTCAATCCCTGGTCACTATGCCTGCCGGTAACCGACTTCTGTTGTGCGGGGAAAATATTCAGGTTTTCACCGTTGCCTGTGGCAATGAGGGGAAAGGCAACAGCTATCAGCAGAAAATATATTTTTCTCATGAACGGGCTCTCTTATTATTGTCATGGGGAGAAATCACCGGGAGCCGTTGATAAAGAGTGTGAAACACCGGACGCCACTCTCCGACCTCAGCCACACCATGCCACAGCTGCAGAAGAGAGAGGCCTGTCTATCAGTGAAACGGGGTGTTTCCTGCACGCGGAGATCGGGTATCAGTTCGTTGACATGTCACCAAACAATCAGCCAATCCAGCAGCAACCGGGGATAGCAACCATATCGGTTACAGAAAAGTAAACTTTAATTTTTTTGGAGCCTGGTGAAACCGGGCCGGTCGGGCGACATGCTATTGGCTTGGGCAGGGGTGCACAGGATCAAGGGGAGAATCGATTTCAGAAAGGTGTTCTCTGGACATTCGATAGGCGAGGGCGAGAACCTCCGCGACAGCGGTGTAGAGCGCGACGGGGATCTCGTCCCCCAACTCCAACCTGGACAACAGTGCGACAAGATCGGCATCCTCGTGAAGGGGTATGTTGTGTTCCTGCGCCATACTCAGGATCTGCTCGGCAACCAATCCAGAACCCTTGGCAGAAACTGTCGGCGCCCCTTCTCCCGTATAGCGAAGTGCGATCGCCCTGGTATCGTTTTTGTTTTTTTTCATGCGGTTACATCTACCAATTGCTGTCTTATATGATGCTTTGGCGAGAAACCAGATGTGGTTCTCCCCTGGTGGCAACTGAAATTTACCAGCATCAGACCCGCTTCGTTCAGATTGGTATGCAGGGTCTCCCGATATTTTCTGAACTTCCTGATGGTTTGCTCCTGTTGAGACCAGATCCTCACGGAGATCTGATTCTCCCCGAGAAGAGCCAGATTCACCTGGACCAACCCAAGTTGCTGCAACTCGAACTCCAGATAGAGTGACCATGAAGGGGAGTGTTTCTTCACTTGACGGCCATTGTCACGTCTGATCTGCAGACGCAAGGTGGTGAACCCGCCACCCTGATCCGCTACGACAGGAAGTTCGACCAGCCATTCGTGGGCACCATCCCGGGCGATGACACTGTTCAACTGGTTGATCTGGAGACGAGCCACCCCCCCCTCCAGCAGCTGGGCAGCGCTTGAAAGTGGTGAAGAAGGGCTCTCCCGCAAGCCATCGAGAATTCGCAGCAGCGCTGCCTTGAAATCACGATTGAGAGAAGATAGAGAGGGCTCCGAATCAGCCAATTTTCCCTCGAGAAAGTGACCGGAATCGGCAATCGCCCGCTTCAACTCCTTACCGGAGAGCAGCTTCCCGAAGTCGGGAACCATTGCCAGTATCTCCGCCAGCATACGCTGTTCCGCGGAGGATGCATGGTTCCCACCACTCAGTGAAACGAGCTGGTTCAACATCTCATCCAATGGAAGCTGCCTGGGAAGTAGATTACGCAAAGCGGCCAGCAAATCCGCGCCCTGTCGCGGGGCGGTGATCACCTTCAGCACCAGCGGCACCGTTCCCCCAATCACCTCCAGCTCCAGTCGTTTCCCCGGCTGAAGACCACTGTCCGGCGCAACGGTAGAGAGCAAACGCACTCCTTCCACTTCGATAACCGCCCTTCCGGACAAGGCTACGGAGACAACGGTGGCCTGCAATACCTGCCCAACCTGCCACCTGTTCTCGCCGGGACTGGCCACACTGAGCAGGCGGTCGCCTGTCGACCTCGTTATCTGCATTGCAAACAATTTGTGTTATTTACGTTCATACCAACCATACCGATCTGCAATTGTCTAACATATTAATCAAATAACATAAAAATGCTTCCCATGAAATATGGATATATTGGGGAAGTACTCCATATCAAACGGATATTTTTGAAACAAACTATTAACAGTTATTCATTGACGATTGTTTTTATTCGTATATCTTGAACAAGAGAACAAAAAACAGTACTTCCGACACCGGCTTCTCATCCTGTCGAGGAGTAACCCCATTGTGTAACACGACTCTATTTATCCATAACGATTGACCTACGGCCCTTCCATCTCGGAAACGTAGCGAGTCCAGCACTCCACGCTCCAGATGAATACCGGCCACCCGATGGCAACGACATGTAAACGCGGTTCTACTGCTGTCTTATCGTGGCAACAAGGAAAACAACAATGACAAAACATCTGCTGTTTGCATTCATCATAGTGGCACTGAGTGGCTGTGCCATCTCTCCGGGGATGAATATGTCCACCTATAGAGGAGCTCACGATGTTACCATCGTACCCATTACGGCAGAACTGATTGCAAAGCTTCAGATGAAATCCGGGGGCCAACCGATTAAAGAACGGCTTCCAGTAGAGACACAACATGATCCCAAACCGTACCGGCTCGGAATCGGGGACATACTGAGTATCACGGTCTGGGATCACCCCGAGCTCACCATTCCGGCCGGAGAGTATCGGGCTGCAGAGACGGCCGGACACCAGATAGCCAAGAACGGTACCATCTTTTACCCCTACATCGGCCGGGTGAAGGTTGCAGGAAAGACTTTGATCCAGACCCGCTGGCTGCTGGCACGTCTGCTGGCAAAACATATCACCAAGCCGCAGGTCGATGTGAAGGTGGCCGCCTATCTCAGCCAGAAGGCGTTCGTCGTTGGCGAGGTGGCCAATCCCGGTCCACAACCGATCACAAACATCCCCCTGACCGTCGTCGACGCCATCAAACAGGCGGGAGGCACCACCAGCAAGAGCGATCTGCGCCACCTCATTCTGACCCGAAATGGAAAGAACTACCCCATCAACCTACTGGATATCTATGAAAAGGGGGATATGGCTCAGAACATGCAGCTACAGGATGGCGATGTGTTGAATGTACCCGATCTGCAGAGCCAGAAGATTTTTGTGCTGGGTGAGGTTACCAGACCATCGTCCCTCTACCTGCGAAAAGGCAGAATGAGTCTGTCGGAAGCACTGAGCGAGGTGGGTGGTATAAAACCGGAGACATCCAATCCTGCCAGAATCTACGTGATCCGTAATGGCAGCAAGGGAAAACCGGAGATCTACCACCTCAATGCCAAGTCCCCCGACGCTTTGATACTGGGGGATCAATTCAAGCTAAGCTCGCGGGATGTCGTATATGTAGAGACGGCCGGGGTAGAGCGCTGGAACCGCCTGATACAGAGACTGGTTCCAACAACCAACCTGTTGCTGAATGCCGCGGAAACCGACTACACACTGGGTAGCGACAAGATCCAGCTGAAATATTGATCTCGGCTGAAAAATGACCAATGGCAGGCATAGCGATAGCGATCGAGGGTGAGGGGGGAACAACCAGTATGTTACAGAAAACCAGAGAGAGTAGAGTGAACGGCGGCGAGCGAGAGCCGACAGCCATTGCGGCTACTCGGGGCGGGGATCGTGCGGGTGCCGAGTTCCTGCTCAGAGAGCTGTTCATGACCCTGATGGAGTCGTGGAAACTGGTTCTGGGGATCACGCTGCTGTTTGCCCTGGCTGCGCTGGCATATACGCAACTGGCCAAGCCGATCTATCGCTCCGAGACCCTGCTCCAGGTTGAGCGGCAGACACAGGGGATCGGTGCTCTGTCCGATCTTTCCAACTTCTTCAAGGAGGAGTCGGCAATCATTTCCGAATTCCAGATCATCCGCTCCCGCATGGTCTTGGGAGAGGTGGTAAAACAGCTAGGGCTGGATATCCAGATCACTCCCAAGGGCCTTTTCGGGGCCGGCCCAATCCAGGTCGACGTGTTCGAAGTTCCGGGGGAATGGAAGGGCAGGGAGTTTACCCTGATAGCCGGACGGCAAGGACGTTACAAGCTGCTCGATCCAGACAACCAGATCATTCTCCAAGGTCGTGCAGGAGAGCTCAGCCGCGCAAGCGTCCTCGGTGGCAGCGTCGAACTGTTCGTATCCGCCCTGAAAGGAGAGGAAGGTGATAGATATGGAATCGTCAAACAACGTCTGCTCAGCGTCGTCAAGCAGCTGCGACGTGACCTTCGTATCGATGAGATGGGCAAGGATTCCGGGATCCTCAGGCTCAGCATCGAAGGTACTGATTCCAGGAAGATCACCCGGGTGATCAACGCCATTGCCAATGTCTATGTGCGCCAGAATGTCGAACGGAAATCGGCAGAGGCGGAAAAGACCCTGGCGTTTCTGGAGGTCCAGCTACCGATACTGAAAGATCAGATGGAGAGTGCAGAAGCCAGCCTCAACAGCTACCGGCTGAAGCAGGGGACTATCAACCTGCCGCTGGAAACGCAGAGCATCCTGAAACAGGCGGTTAGCCTGGAAGCAAAGCTCTCGGAGTTAGCAACCAACCGCGAAGAGCTGTTGCAACGCTTCCAGCCAAAACATCCTCGTATCGCCGCACTCGATGCGCAGATCACCTCTCTGAAGCGTGAACTGCGCAAGGTGGACAAACGGGCCCAAATGTTACCCGGCACCCAGCAGGAGCTGCTACGCCTCTCCCGTGATGCCCAAGTCAGCACTTCACTCTACACAACACTGTTGAACAAGGCCCAGGAGCTCAAGGTGGTGAAGGCGGGAACAGTCGGCAACGTGCGTATCATCGATCCTGCGTTGCAGCCATATATGCCGGTAAAGCCGGTCAAGGGTCTGATTCTCCTCGTGGGAACACTGCTGGGTCTTCTGACCGGCATCATCGTTACCGTGGTACGCAAGCAGCTCAATGGAGGCGTTGAAGACCCGGAACAGATCGAGCAACTTGGCCTGCCGGTTTATGCCACTGTTCCAAACAGCAAGAAACAGGCCGAGTTGGTCCGCAGGGCGAAGGCAGGCGGGGAGATTGCTGTTCTGGCCAATACGGATCCCGACGATCTCAGCGTCGAGAGCCTCCGCAGCCTGCGCACTTCCCTCCACTTTGCCCAGCTCGATGCAAAAAACAATATCATCATGATAACCGGGCCGAGCCCGGGGGCCGGCAAGAGCTTCATCAGCGCCAACCTGGCGGTGGTTCTCGCCCGCACCGGCAAACGAGTACTGCTCGTGGATGGCGATCTGCGCAGGGGGAGGCTGCACAGCATGTTCGGGATCGGGCGAAAAGGGGGATTGTCGGAAGTCATATCCGGTAGTTTGAGTATCGAGGAGGTCGTTCACGAAACGGGTGTCGAGGATCTCGATATCGTTTCCACCGGCGCACTGCCGCCAAATCCGTCGGAACTGCTGATGCATGAAAACTTCTCTCTGATTCTGGAACAGATAGCTCCGTTCTATGACCATATTCTGATCGACTCGCCGCCGGTGCTGGCCGTGAGTGATGCAACCATCATCGGAGGTCTGGCCGGGGCATCACTATTGGTACTGAAGGACGGGGCCCATCCGCTGCGGGAGATCGAACAGAGTATCAAAACTCTGCGTCAGGCCGGGGTGAATCTGCGTGGGGCGGTGTTCAACCGCATGGGACGACTCAACAGCCGCTTCGGCTACGGCAGATACTATGGTTACAGCTACGATTACCAACGATAGTCATCCAACTTCGGGCAGAAAGCTACGTTGAGCAGATTCGCCACCTTCACCATCTGGCTCCTCATCTTCACCATTCCCTGGCAGGACATGCTGATGTTACCCGGGATCGGCACCGTGAGCCGACTGGTCGGTATTCTCGTCATGGGGGTGTCGCTCATCGCAACCCTCTATCTCCAGTATGCTCGTGTCCATCTGATCCACTTGGCAATGTTCGCTTTCTGGGCATGGGGCAGCGCCACCTATATCTGGAGCATCAACCCCGACGGCGCCCAGACGGCAGTCGTCAGCTATTTCCAGATAATGGTAATGATGTGGCTCATCTATCAGTGGACGACCCGCCCAGAGCAGATCAGCTTCTATCTCAGCGCCTATGTATTGGGGTGTTATGTCTCTGTCGGAGCAACAATTTGGGCCTATATATACAATATCGAGAACGCATATCACCGTTTTGCCGCGGCAGGATTCGACCCCAACGATCTGGCGATCATCATGTCACTCGGAATCCCCATGGCGGGCTATCTGGCAATGGAGAGCAGGAACATCTTCGCATCATGGGTTTACCGGGCCTATCCCATGCTTGGACTGGGAGTAGTTTTCCTGACCGGCTCCCGCACCGGATTTCTGGTGGCCCTGCTCGGTTGCAGCTACATGGTTTGGAGCTATCGGGATCTGCCGCTGAAGAGCCGGATAGCGCTGCCAATCCTGGGAGCGGTCGCGGCGGTACTTCTGCTCCCCTACATTCCCATGGACTCCCTTGAGAGAATCCAGACAATTGGCAGCTCGGTCTCATCAGGGGATCTCAACTATCGTACCCGGATATGGTACGCCGCATTGGAGTCACTGGAGAACGCCCCCGATGCCGGACTGATCCTGCTACGGGGGGTCGGTTGGGATGGATTTCCCACACTGGTCACTCCCTACCTGGGTTCACCATTCGTATCCCACAACGCCTATCTCTCCGTTCTCATGGAAACGGGCCTGGTGGGGTTTCTCCTGTTCGGTGCAAACCTTGTGATGACCATTCATTTCGCCCTGCAGATGCCGCGCAGAGAACGGTTGCTCTGGATCCTGCTGATAGCGATGTGGGCAATCGCAGCCACGGTATTGAACTGGGAGTTCCGCAAGGAAACATGGTTTCTCTTCATCCTGGCCGTTACCCACTCCAGCATCCTGCCCCGTTACCGCGGCAAGACGAGCGATGGCGAAGCAGTCGGCAACGGGATTGGTGGGCGACCACGAGATGCAGTGGCGCGACCATGACACCCCGTGATACTCCACCGCGACATCACAAATGGCCATCCAGCACCCATTTCGGTCCCAGGCGGCCCGTTCATCTCCTTCTGGGAGTCAGGCGGTTGATGAAGAGCAGATCCGATTTGGGGTAGAATATCAGTAGCAACAAATATAACACTCCAGCCTGCCGCCACTCTGGCACTACTCCGGTACGGGGGGACAGAAAGATGTTTTGTGGCGGTGATACCGAATAAGCGGCTGGACCAGAAACACATCACCTGGAACCACCAATGAGCGAAGAGCGACAGCCATCAAACAGGATAGCCCTGTTCCTCCCCTCTATTGGGTATGGAGGCGCAGAGAGAGTAACGATCAATCTGGCCGAGGGCCTCGTTGCCAAGGGGTACGACATCGATCTGGTATATGTGACCTCCGATGATCCTCCATTGATTACGGATATTCCTGCCGGAGTAAACCTGGTAGATCTCGATGCCGGCAGGGTGGTGGCCAGCTTGCCGGGACTGATTCGTTACCTGCGTCGGGTGCGCCCTATCGCGCTGTTGTCGGCTCTCGAACACACCAATATTATCGCCCTTCTGGCTGCAAAGCTCGCCGGTACCGGAACCCGGGTGGTGGTCAGCGTCCACACCACCTTGAGCCGGGCGGTCCAGGACTCGCCGCTGTTACGGGCCCGTTTGTTCCCCTATCTGATTCGACGGCTGTACCCTTGGGCTGCCAGGGTGGTCGCCGTTTCGGAAGCCGCCAGAGACGACCTGCTGGCCACAACAGGCCTGCATCCCGACTCCGTCCGGGTTATCCTGAATCCTGTGGTCACTCCCTCTCTGTTCAGGAAAGGCGCGGAGCCTCTCTCACACCCTTGGCTCTCTACCGGGGAGGCGCCGGTGATCCTCGCCGTCGGCCGGATGGTAACGGCCAAGAATTTTGAACTGCTGATCAGGGCCTTTGCCCGGCTCCGGAAACAGATGCCTGCACGGCTGATTATCCTCGGGGAGGGGGAGCTGCTACCGAGGCTCCAATCGTTGACCCAACGGCTGGAAGTCGCAGCCGACGTTCAGATGCCAGGATTTACCGAAAATCCATACGCCTATATGGCCCGTGCCGATCTGTTCGTTCTCTCCTCGAACTTCGAGGGACTGCCCACGGTTCTGATCGAGGCGCTGGCGCTGGGGACCCCGGTAGTTGCTACGGACTGTCCCAGTGGCCCCAGGGAGATTCTGGGAGGTGGTAGATACGGAATCCTCACTCCAACGGGGGATGAGCATGCGTTGGCGAATGGGATGTTCCAGGCACTGAACAACCCGGTAGCCGACACAGAGGCGGTCGAAAAAAGCTGGCAACCCTATGAGCTCGGAAGAGTGACGACAGAGTACCTCTCCCTGCTACTGGGGCATCCGGCCGTGGCGGAGCAGGGATAACGATGGCCCGTATTCTGATTCT
>JALSRO010000299.1 GCA_026984715.1 Chromatiales bacterium
AGGGGAGATTGGTGGCCTGGCATCAGTTGGCGATCGGCGCGTCGGCCTATGGCCCCCCCTACTACGCCATTCCAGAGAGCGGCAGCGATACCATCGAGCTGGATACCGGGGTTCCCACCGGGCCGTGGCGATCGGTCAGTCACTCCTGGAACGCCTATGTCATCGAGGGGTTCATCGACGAGTTGGCAGCTGCTGTGGGCAAGGATCCGGTTGCCTATCGTCTTTCCCTGCTGGAGGGGCAGCCACGTCTCAAGGCGGTCATCGAACTGGCCGCGGAGAAGGCCGGCTGGGGCGGTTCGCTGCCGGCAGGACACTATCAGGGGATTGCTGCGCACCCCGGCTTTGGCAGTTATGTCGCCCAGGTGGTGGAGCTTTCAGTAGAACCGGAGCAGGGGATCCGCATCCATCGTGTCGTCTGTGTCATCGATTGTGGTCAAGTGGTCAATCCGGATATGGTGGTGGCGCAGATGGAGGGGGGGATCATCTTTGGCCTGACTGCGGCCCTGATCAGCTCGATCTCCATTCGAGACGGGAGAACAGAGCAGAGTAACTACTGGGATTTCCCCATTCTGCGTATGGGGGAGACCCCTCACATAGATGTATACATAGTGCCGAGCAGCGAAGCGCCAGGAGGGGTAGGAGAGCCAGGCGTTCCACCCGTTGCGCCAGCAGTTCTCAACGCGCTCTATGCCGCCACGGGCGTGCGACTGCGCAAGCTCCCAGTGGGAATCGAGGATCTGCAGCAGAGATGAGTGAGATAATCCGGGTTCTGTTTGTCTGCATGGGGAATATCTGCCGCTCCCCAACCGCGCACGGCGTCTTCCGCAAGATGGTCGAGCTGGCGGAGTTGTCCCACCGGATCGAGGTGGACTCCGCGGGCACTCACTCCTACCATATCGGCAAGGAGCCGGATCCGAGGGCTTGTGAGGTGGCTCATCCCAAGGGGTACGATCTTTCCGATCTGCAGGCGCGGCGGGTTGCCGAGCAGGACTACGAACAGTTCGACTATATCGTGGCCATGGATGAGGAGAACCTGATGCTCCTGCAGGAGCGGTGTCCCGATGAGCATCGGCACAAGCTGCATCTGCTGCTCGATTTCGCTCCTGCGGTAACCCAGCGCGAGGTGCCTGATCCTTACTATGGTGGCCGCAAAGGGTTTGAACGGGTATTGAGCCTGGTTGAGGCGGGTTCACAGGGGCTCTTGCAGCATATCGTCAAGGAGCATTTTCGTTGACGGAACAGGGGGCTCTACTCCGGCTCGCCGAAACCATCCCGGATCAGCCGCTCCAGCCGTAGCGCTGCCGCTTCCTCGTCCGGCCCGTCCACCCGGAGGGTCACCTCGGTTCCCCGGGAGGCGGCCAGCATCATGATCCCCATGATACTCTTACCATTGACGCAGCGGTGGTTTGCCAGTAGCTGGATCTCCGCTTCGAAACCGGAGGCGAGTTTGACAAACTTTACCGCTGCCCGTGCGTGCAGACCTAGTTTGTTTACGATGAGGAGCTGCTTTTCGATCAAGGTGCCGTCACCTGGAGCTGCTCCAGACAATTCCGTCGTGCCCGCCACTGGTGGCTTTTTGGGCCAGCTCTGCAAGCTCCAGATGGGGGTAGTTGAGCACCCGAACCAGCATGGGTAGATTGATGCCGGTGACAACCATCAGCTGGGGGTGATTGAGTAAAGAAGCGGCGATGTTGCTTGGCGTCGAACCAAACATATCGGTCAGAATCAGCACCCCGCTTCCATGGTTGAGCTCTTCCACCAGCTCTCTGGCCTCCTCTGTAATCTGCTCTGGAACGGAGTTCAGCGATACAGCCAGGGTTCTCGCGGGCAGAGGAGATGAGCCAATCATGGCAGTGGCGGTATCGAACAGCGCCCTGCCGATCTGGTCGTGGGTGATCACCAGTAGTCCCACGCTCATGTCAGCTCCCGGTGGCGCACCTGCACATTGACCCGAATGCGCTGAAAATGTCTTGCCAGCCGTTCAGCCAGATAGACGGAGCGGTGCTGGCCACCCGTACATCCGATGGCGATGGTCATGTAACTGCGGTTGTCGGCCTCGAAGTGAGGAATCCATGTGTTCATGAAGTCACACAACTGTTCGCTCATCTGATTGACCAGCGGTTCCGCCTGCAGAAAGTCGATTACCGGTTTGTCGCGGCCGCTGTAGGGACGCAGATTGGGATTCCAGTGCGGGTTGGGCAGGCAGCGGACGTCGAATACAAAGTCGGCATCGGTGGGTATGCCGTTCTTGAACCCGAACGACTCGAAGAGGATCGACATGGTGCCGGGGTGGAGATCCTGTAGCCGGTTGACAATCAGGTCCCGTAGCTGGTGGACATTGGTATGGCTCGTCTCGATGCGCAGATCCGCATTGGCGGCAATCGGCTCCAGCAGGATACCCTCGCGTTTGATGGCGTC
>JALSRO010000300.1 GCA_026984715.1 Chromatiales bacterium
GAAACTGCGCTGCTCCCTCGGAGCAGCACTCACCGGCCCAGATCTCCAGGATCAGAAAGGCACCGAATACCCCCCCTTGAACCTGGACAATCTCACGCACCAGAGAGCTCAAACCGGAATGGTACCGGGGATCGGCCGAACAGAGCAGATAGGAGGCTTCACCCAGCAACAACGATTTGGTACCGGAATCGGGCCGCCCCACCGGCCGCCGGTAGATACACAGGAAGGGAAGTTGGCGGTCGATATGCAGCCGCCCCGAGCCCGGAATCCTGAGACGCACCCAGCTATTGCTCCGCAGACAATTGCCGACCGTGGAGACAAAACCGGCGTCCATGGCTCCTGCTTCCGTCGGTTCCTCCCTGCTCACAGTTTCTCCAGCTCTTCTATCACCCCAGGAACGGTGGAAGCAATGACGTCGTGCACCGCCCTGAGCAGAAACGGATCCACCTTTCCGGTCCACTCATCCATATAGAACTTTTTCACTTCGATGGAGAGCACACAGCCGGTCTCCGGAAAACGGGAATGAACCCAGCGCGGGAATTGGCGCCCCCTGAACACCACATTCTCCCCCACTGTGAGACGACGGCCCGGAAAGTCGTAACAGGCCACATCGCGCAGGAAACGCTCCACCAGCGGAGCCCAGCGTTTCCGGTTCATAGTGCCGGTGCCGAGATTGATATCCGGATGGGTGGCGGGATCGGCCGGAGGATGTTCCGGACCCTGTCGCCGATGGTTATAGGCATGCAGATCATATACCACGAAATGGCCGTAACGCCGCTCCATCTCACTGAGAAAGACCTCCAGCTCCCGGTAGAACGCATCATACTCCTCCAGGGAGTACTCAATCATCGGCCTGGTAGGAGGACTCTTCCACAACTTCAAATTCCAGGCATCTTTAGGCTCCAGATAGACCGCCTCGTTTCGCGCCCGGTTCAGGTCCACTTCAAAACGTGATCGCAATGGAATCAGCCAGTTCGGCGCCACAGTAGCCCACTGTTCAGTACAGGGATCCTCTTCACGCAAACGCGTAGCCTCATCCAGCGCTGAACGGCTCAGCAGCTCGGGGCGTAACAGATGGCCGGAGTGCAGCGCCGTGGCGAACAGAACCCCCTCCCCCTTGTGCTCATACCAGAGAGGGATCCGGTCGGAACCGCTTACCAGCTCACCAACACCGGCACACTCGGCACCAATTATCATTCCGTCGCACCCCTCCAGAACCAGCAACAACCCACGCGCGGCGAAAAAAACAGGCCGCTTCTGTTCTACATGAGGGCACCCACGCAAAATGACAACTCCCCCCGCAGCAAAACCGTTACGGATTGTCGGGATCGCACCCTCCCTGGCGGATCCAGATCCCGTAGTCACAGCGCAACAGTGTTTCTCCGCTGCACACATAGCTACCATTGGGATAACCTCGATTGTTGAAATAGCAGACCGGTTCCCCTGGCAACTCCTGCTTGAGCACTTCGAAATCGTCACTCTCCTCATCCGCAATCGGAGAGTTCCTCAACTCGGGGTCGGGTGCACCAACCTGGATGATGCGGGCTGAATCGATCATTTCATTCCACCTCCTTTTTTTGCCACCGCAAAGCATGACAAGCCATGATTAAAGCATATACTTAAGACAAGAATAGTCACCATTCCCCCGACAAAAAGGAGGGTAGGAAGATGGGAATCGAACAGGAACCTGCCATCGATCAATGGTACCAGCATCTCGACAAAGGACAGCCTTTCGTAGTGGTGGCGATCGACGATGAGAACGGCACCGTCATACTGCAATATTTCGACGGCAGCCTGGAAGAGATCGATCGGGACGACTGGGAGCAGTTGAAAATCGAGCCCAGCGCAGCCCCCGAGAACTGGTCCGGACCCTACGACGAACTGGATGACAGCGAAACCATCTTTGCAGATACAGAGATGAGCGAAGAGGAGTGGAACGAACCCCTCGACGAGCTTCGGGAATTGAGTAAAGGGACCAAACTCCGCAAACTTCGGCCTCAAACGGAAGAAAAATAGCCTGGAATATCCATCACCGACGCTGGCGGATAACTTTCGAGTGAAAGGCCGTACACCCACCAGGTTGATAGCTATATGTTTATCAACCACATTACCCATAGAATTATAAAGCATAATAGTTATATCTTTATGTTTTATAACGAAAAGTTGTATTCACAAACCCCAGTAATCGGTTTACACTGATTGCAATCCGGTATTGAAGGAAGCTACTGGAAGATCGGCAAAGCAGGAAGCGGTTGCCGTTTCGGACTCGATGGAACCGTGCTGCCAGCAGGAGAGCCGGTGTTGTTCCGATCCTGTCTGGGCGGGGCAGTCCCGGCCAACCTCACCGCCTTGCCCGTCTCTGGCAGCAGCCGAAACCAATTCACACGATCAACAACAGCAAAAAGGAGTAGCACCA
>JALSRO010000301.1 GCA_026984715.1 Chromatiales bacterium
AAGGGCGACAGGGTCGGATTCAAGATCCTCGACGATGGGAAAAAGATTCGTATCTTCAAGTCTAACGGCGAAGCCGTAGACGCGTAACTTGGTGACGCCATGGCAAGATTGAAGCAGTTTTATCGTGATACTGTCGTACAGCAGTTGAAAGAGCAATTCAAATATGACAGCCCCATGCAGGTGCCGCGCATCAGCAAGATTACTCTCAATATGGGTTTGGGTGAAGCGGTCGCCGACAAGAAGGTGATTGATCATGCGGTAGAGGATATGGCCCGGATCGCCGGTCAAAAGCCGGTGGTCACGCGCGCGCGCAAGTCGATTGCCGGCTTCAAGATCCGCGACGACTGGCCTATCGGCTGCAAGGTTACGCTGCGGCGGGAGCGGATGTACGAGTTCCTCGATCGTCTAATCAGTATAGCGATTCCGCGTATTCGGGATTTTCGCGGGCTGAACCCCCGTTCGTTCGACGGGCGTGGCAACTACAGCATGGGGATCCGGGAGCAGATTGTGTTTCCCGAGATAGATTACGACAAAATCGACGCTCTGCGGGGGATGGACATCACTATTACCACCACTGCGAGGAACGACGCAGAGGCGCTCGCGTTGCTAAAGGCATTCAACTTCCCGCTGAAGGGTTGAGGAACGAACATGGCTAAAGTCAGTATGATAAACCGGGAAATAAAGCGGGCCCGTACCGTGCAGAAGTATGCCGCCAGGCGGGCTGCCTTGAAGGCCAGGATCAAGGATCCCGGTCTGAGTTACGAAGAGCGCCTCGAAGCACAGCATCAGCTGCAGAAGCTTCCAAGGGACGCCAGCCCGGTGCGGCAGCGTAACCGATGTCGTTTGACCGGGCGGCCGCATGGCTACTATCGCAAGTTCGGCCTTGGCCGCAACAAGCTGCGCGAGATGGTCATGCGTGGTGACGTTCCTGGCGTACGCAAGGCAAGCTGGTAGACAGGTTTCAAATCAGGAGCAATAACGGTATGGGCATGACTGATCCTATAGCGGACATGTTGACCCGCATCCGCAACGGGCTGAGCGCATCCAAGAAGGAGGTGGCGATGCCCTCTTCCAAGATCAAGGTTGCCATCAGCGGCGTGTTGAAGGATGAAGGCTACATAGAAGATTTTTCTGTTCGGGATATCGATGGTAAACCGCAACTCACCATTCGCCTCAAATATCATCAGGGCAGGCCTGCTATCGAAACGCTGAAGCGCGTCAGTCGTCCAGGTCTGCGGCAGTACAAGGGGAGAGATGAACTGCCAAAGGTGAGTGGTGGGCTGGGAGTGGCCATCGTTTCCACGTCCGCCGGTCTGATGACCGATCGCGCTGCGCGCCGGGCTGGGCATGGTGGCGAAGTGCTCTGTTACGTATTCTAGGTTGGGAGGGGAGAATGGCTAAAGCGTGGAAAGACCCGGTTGCTATCCCCTCGGGAATCGAGGTGAGCATCGATGGAGAGAGTATCACTGTCAAGGGTGCGAAGGGGGTACTGGAGCAGCCGCTCCACCCTGTTGTGGAAGTGTCCGTCGAGGATGGCAGGTTGCTTTTTGCCCCGCGCGGTGAAGAGCGCAGCTCCATAGCGATGACTGGTACCATCCGGGCGCTGCTCAGAAACATGATGCAAGGGGTTGCCCAAGGTTTCGAGAAGAAGCTGCAGCTGGTCGGCGTCGGCTACCGGGCCCAGGTGCAGGGACAGAAGCTCAGTCTCAACTTAGGCTTTTCGCATCCCATCGACTACCCAGTGCCGGAAGGGATTGCAATCGAGACACCCAGTCAGACCGAGGTGGTAGTAAAAGGGGTCGATAAACAGAAGGTCGGGCAGGTGGCTGCGGAGATTCGTGCATTTCGCCCCCCCGAGCCATACAAGGGCAAAGGGGTCCGTTATGCGGACGAGCATGTGGTTCGCAAAGAAGCCAAGAAGAAATAGTAGCAGGCAAACAGGATGGACAAGAAATTATCCCGTATACGTCGTTCCCGCAAGGCGCGCGCCCGGATCAGAAAGCTTGGGATACATCGTCTGGCGGTGCATCGTACCCCCAGACATATCTATGCGCAGATCATCGAGCCAGGCGGTTCTGTTGTCGTGGCGTCGGCTTCTACCGTACAGCGGGACATCCGGGGCAGTGTCAAGTATACCGGGAACAGTGAAGCCGCGGCCGCGGTAGGCAGGGCGATTGCCGAGAAGGCGAGGTCTGCAGGGGTCAGCAAGGTAGCCTTCGATCGGTCCGGCTTCCGGTATCACGGACGGGTGAAGGCGCTGGCGGATGCCGCGCGCGAGAGCGGTCTGGAATTTTAGGAGTAGGTTATGGCGGCATTTGAAAGTGCAGAGGCCGGCGACGGTCTCCAGGAGCGCTTGGTAACGGTCAACCGTGTAGCCAAGGTGGTGAAGGGTGGGCGCATTT
>JALSRO010000302.1 GCA_026984715.1 Chromatiales bacterium
AACCGGCGTCCTCGGACTCTGTACCAGGTACATGCTGAGAGCCACGCTACCGCAATCAGTTCTTGCTCTTATCGACGATCTTGTCTGCCTGGATCCAGGACATCATGCCACGCAACCGTGCCCCGACCTGCTCGATAGGATGTTCCCTTCCCAAACGGCGCTTCGCCTTCAGGGTGGCGGCCCCTGCCTGATTTTCGAGGATAAATTCACGGGCAAACTCGCCGTTCTGGATCTCCTTCAGGATACGCCTCATCTCTGCCTTGGTCTCCTCGGTTATGATGCGCGGCCCCCGGGTCAGGTCACCATACTCGGCTGTGTTGGAGATGGAGTAACGCATGTTGGCGATCCCCCCTTCGTACATCAGGTCCACAATCAGTTTCAGCTCGTGTAGACACTCGAAATAGGCCATTTCCGGCGCATAACCGGCTTCCACCAGTGTCTCGAAACCCGCCTGAACCAGCGCCGTTGCACCGCCGCACAAAACCGCCTGTTCACCGAACAGATCGGTCTCGGTCTCCTCGCGAAAGGTGGTTTCGATGATTCCGGCACGCCCCCCCCCGTTTGCGGAGGCATAGGAGAGCGCAATCTCCTTGGCATTGCCGCTGGCATCCTGGAAGACTGCGATCAGGGTAGGAACGCCGGCACCCTTGGTGTAGGTGGAGCGCACCAGATGACCCGGACCCTTGGGAGCAATCATGATTACGTCCAGATCGACGCGCGGCTCGATCTGTTCATAATGAATGTTGAAACCGTGGGCAAACGCAAGGGCGGCACCCTGTTTGATATTCGGTAGGATATGGTTGCGGTAGAGCCGCGCTTGGTATTCATCGGGTGCCAGCACCATCACCACATCGGCGCCGGTTACCGCAGCATCGATATCCTTGACGGTCAGACCGGCATTCTCTGCCTTGACTGCAGAAGCGGAACCCGGCCGCAACCCCACAGTAACATCCACGCCAGACTCTTTCAGGTTGTTGGCATGGGCATGCCCCTGGGAGCCATATCCGATAATCGTGACCTTCTTATCCTGAATAATCGACAGGTCACACTCTTTGTCATAATAGATATTCATTACACTTTTTCCTTCTCTACAATTGGGTTGGCCGGTTGCCCGAAAACCTCGTGTTCACCCCGACGGGGATGATGGGCAGCGGGAGTGTTACAGATGGAGGGATCTCTCTCCCCGCGGAATACCCATCGAACCACAACGCACCGTCTCAAGGATGGGGATGTCACCCAGCGCCCGGATGAATGAATCCAGTTTGCGTGTATCTCCGGTCAGTTCGACAGTATAGGTGACACGGCTGACATCCAGGATATGACCCCTGAAGATATCCGCCAGGCGCTTCACCTCTTCCCGCTCCCCGTTACTGGCGGCCCGTACCTTAATCAACATGATCTCCCGCTCGATGTGCTCCCCCTCGGTCAGATCCAGCAGCTTGACCACATCCACCAGCTTGTTCAGCTGCTTGGTGATCTGCTCTATGATCTGCTCCGAGCCACGGGTCACCAGCGTCATGCGTGACAGGCTGGCATCTTCGGTGGGCGCCACACTGAGGGATTCGATGTTATAGCCACGGGCCGAAAAGAGGCCAGCCACCCGGGACAATGCCCCGGCTTCGTTTTCGATAAGTATGGAGATAATATGGCGCATCGCTATATCAATACACTCTTGGGTGACATTTCCATCTCGTGATGGGCCTTGCCCGCCGCTATCATCGGATAGACGTTCTCGGTCTGGTCGGTGATGAAATCCAGGAACACCAGCCTATCCTTCATGCTGAACGCCTCCCGCAATGCTCCTTCCACATCCGCCGGACTCTGGATACAGATCCCGACGTGGCCATAGGATTCGGCCAGCTTGACGAAATCCGGCAACGCATCCATGTAGGAGTGGGAGTAGCGGCTACCGTAGAAGAACTCTTGCCACTGGCGTACCATGCCCAGATAGCGATTGTTGAGATTGATGATCTTCAGCGGCAGCATGTATTGGAAGCAGGTGGAGAGCTCCTGGATACACATCTGGATACTCCCCTCGCCGGTGATACAGGCGACACTGGAACCCGGATTGGCTATCTGTACCCCCATGGCAGCGGGCAGACCGAAGCCCATGGTGCCCAAGCCTCCCGAAGTGACGAAACGGTTCGGCTTGTCGAAGCGATAGAACTGCGCCGCCCACATCTGGTGTTGCCCCACATCGGTTGTAATGAACGCATCACCCCCGGTTATCTCCCACAGCTTCTCAATCACGAACTGTGGCTTGATCAGTTCGCTGTCGTGATCGTAGGCCAGACAGTTGGTGGCGCGCCACCGCTCGATCAGTTCCCACCACAGTTTCAGCTCCTCCTGGTCCAGCGCCGAGTCGGAGTTGCGCAGCAGCTGCAGCATCTCGGTGAGTACGCTGTCCACATCCCCGACGATGGGAATATCCACCTTGACGGTCTTGGAGATGGAGGCGGGATCGATATCGATGTGAACGATCTTCGCATCGGGACAAAACTGTTCGATCTTGCCCGTCACCCGATCGTCGAAACGCGCACCGATGGCGATCAGTACGTCACACTCGTGCATCGCCATATTGGCTTCATAGGTACCATGCATTCCCAGCATCCCCAGAAACTGACGATCCGTTGCGGGATATCCGCCCAACCCCATCAGGGTACTGGTAACAGGAACCCCCAACATCCGTGCCAGCTCGGTGAGGGAGTCGGCTGCACCGCTGAGAATCACCCCGCCACCAGAGTAGATAATGGGACGCTTGGCCGACAGAATGAGACTGACCGCCCGACGGATCTGGCGCGCATTACCTTTCACTCTCGGGTTATAGGAGCGCATCGAGATGGTCTCAGGATAGGAATATGGAACTTTGACCCCCGGATCGGTCACATCTTTGGGAACATCCACCACCACCGGACCAGGACGCCCCGTTGTCGCCAGATGGAATGCTTTCTTCAAAGTGGAGGCGATATCTCGCGCATCCTTGACCAGAAAATTGTGCTTGGAGCAGGGACGGGTGATGCCGACCGTATCCACCTCCTGAAACGCATCACTGCCTATCACAGCGGTGGGAACCTGGCCGGTTATCACCACCATCGGAATGGAGTCCATATAAGCGGTGGCGATACCGGTGACGGCATTGGTCACGCCGGGACCGGATGTCACCAGGACCACACCGGGCTTGCCGGAAGTGCGGGCATAACCATCGGCAGCATGAGCCGCCGCCTGCTCATGCCGCACCAGGATGTGTTTGATCTCATCCTGCTTGTAGAGTTCATCGTAGATGTGCAGAACGCTACCACCGGGATAGCCGAAAACACACTCGACACCCTCATCTTTTAAAAACTGAACGAGGATTTCGGCGCCGCTTAATTCCACTTAATCCGTCTCCTGAATGAAAAAGGCCCGTCTCGCGCGGGCGGATTCGATTATACCCGCTCCAGAATGTACAGCACCACCCTCGAATCAGGCGGGCTGCTGACAACCAACGTTTCTCAACAGACCTCCGCGGGGAAAGCAAAAAAACCCTGCCATCGTTTTTGGCCGCCCGGAGTAGTCGGTCCGCTCTATCGGCAACCTGCTAGAGCTGCTTGACCCCGGCTATAAGCTCCCCAAGCGCCTTTTGCGCATCGCCATAGAGCATGCGGGTATTTTCGGCATAGAACAGATGATTCTCTATGCCGGAGAAACCGGCCCCTTTGCCTCGCTTGATGACGATGCAGTTCTTTGCCTTGTCTGCATCCAGGATGGGCATACCATATATAGGGCTGTCCGGATTGGTGCGTGCCACTGGGTTGACCACGTCGTTGGCCCCAATCACCAGCGCCACGTCGGCGGTAGGAAACTCGGGATTGATCTCGTCCAGATCGTAGATCTTGTCGTAATCTATCCCGGCCTCCGCAAGCAAGACATTCATGTGCCCCGGCATGCGCCCGGCGACGGGGTGGATGGCGAACTTGACCGTCACTCCCCGATCCTCCAGCAGCTGCACCAGTTCGGCAAGCTTGTGCTGTGCCTGGGCAACCGCCATGCCGTAGCCGGGAACGATGATGACCTTGTCGGCATATGCCATGGTCACCGCAGCATCGCTGGCCTCGATCTCCTTCATGCTGCCAGCAATCTCCTCCTCCTGAGCCGTTCCGCTGTCACTGCCGAAGCTGCTGAACAGGATGTTGGAGAGGGGCCGGTTCATCGCCTTGGCCATCAGCTGGGTAAGCAGAGTGCCCGACGAACCCACCACGGTACCGGCAATGATCATCGCAGCATTACCCAGCAGATAGCCCTCGAACGCCACTGCCAGACCGGTAAGCGCGTTGAACAGAGAGATCACCACCGGCATGTCGGCCCCTCCAATGGGCAGGGTGACCATCACCCCCAGCACCAGTGCACAAAGGAAGAACAGAAACACGGTGAAGCCACTGACCTCACCGCTGAATGCCAGCAGCGCCCCAAACAGTACCGTAATCGCGAACAGCGAGATGTTGAGAGCCTGGTGTGAGGGTAGTCGCAGGGTCTTTTTCATCAGCCCCTGCAGCTTGGCATAGGCTACCGCAGAACCGGAGAAGGAGATGGCGCCGATCAGGGCACCCAGTACCGCCAACAGCTGCACCGTACCCCCACCAATATCGTGTCCCGCGGCAAACCGTACCAGCTCCACCGCCGCAATCGCCGCCGCGGCGCCACCGCCCATACCGTTATAGATGGCGATCATCTGCGGCATGTCGGTCATCTCGACGCTCTTGGCACTCTTGAACGCAACATAGGAGCCAATGGCGATGGCGATCACGATCAGCAGCAGGTTGAAAACACCGTGACCATGGACGGCAGGGGAAAAGAAGGTGACGACGGTCGCCGCCACCATCGCATATCCGGCCCAGACGATACCATCGCGCGCGGTAACCGGAGAGCTCATCTTTTTCAGGCCGAGAATGAAGATCACAGCCGCCGCAAAGTAGACAATCTCGATAAAACTGCTCACTTAAGCGCCCCCCTTGCTCTTGCTGCGGTCGAACATCTCCAGCATCCTTTCCGTGGCCACATAACCACCCACCGCATTGCCCGCTGCCAGGATGACGCCGACAAAGCCGATCAGCATCTGCAGACCGGACTCCGCATGCCCAAGAGCCACCATCGCCCCCACCAGGACGATACCGTGGATAAAGTTGGAACCGGACATCAGCGGCGTGTGCAGTATCACCGGCACCCGACTGATCACCTCGTAGCCGGTGAAGGCCGCCAGCATGAAAATATAGAGTGCGGTAAATCCTTCGATCATTTCTTTTCCTCCAATGGCCGACGGCAAAGCTCGCTCTTCACTTCACCACCGTGGGTCAGGGCACTTTTCTGAATGATCTCATCCTCCCAGTCGAGCTCCAGCTCACCATCCTTGATAAAAGGCGAGATCAGGTTGAACAGATTCTTGGCATACATCTCGCTGGCATGTACCGGGGTCTGGCTGGGGACGTTCAGCGGCCCATGGATTATCACCCGCTTCTCGAATTCAATGGTCTTGCCCGGCTCGGTCAACTCGCAGTTGCCACCCCCTTCAGCTGCCAGATCCACCACTACCGCGCCGGTCTTCATGCGAGTCACCATCTCCTTGGTGATTATCCGCGGTGACGGCTTTCCGGGGATTGCAGCCGTGGTAATCACCACATCCGAAATCGCGATGTGATCCGCCAGCACCGCCTGTTGCTGCTGCTTCTCCTCGGCAGTGAGTTCGCGGGCATAGCCCCCCTCCCCCTCGGCCTTGACACCGGTATCGATGAACTTTGCACCCAGTGATTCGCACTGCTCCTTGGTTGCAGAACGCACATCGTAGGCCTCCACGACCGCACCCAGACGCTTGGCCGTGGCAATGGCCTGCAGACCGGCCACGCCGGCACCAATCACCAGCACCTTTGCAGGGCGGATAGTCCCGGCGGCCGTGGTCAGCATGGGGAAGAACACGCTGGCCAGATCGGCGCCCATCAGCGCGCCCTTGTAACCGGCGATAGCCGCCTGGGAAGAGAGCGCATCCATGGACTGTGCCCGGCTGATGCGCGGCACCAGCTCCATCGCCAGACTGGTGATGTTCTTCTCGCACATCCTGGCAGTGATCTCGGGATTCTTGCCTGGGGCCATGAAGCCGACGATAACTGCGCCATCCTTCATGGCATTCAGCTCCTTCAGTGTCGGCGGCTGGACCTTGAAGATCAAATCAGCGTTCTTGTACAGCGTTGCCGCCGTGGCGACTATCTTCACGTCGGCATAATCATCATCGGTGAAATGGGCGGAAAGACCCGCTCCCTTCTGCAAGGTGACTTCGACTCCCATCTTGACCAGGCGGGCGGCAACCGTTGGCTCCATTGCAACACGACGCTCTCCGGGGGCGATCTCTTTCGGCACTGCCAAACGTAGCGGCATCTTCGGTTCTCCAGTTCTGATGCAGTGAGTTGTTCGTATCCGTCACAGAAAACTGCTCTGCCGGACAGTTGATCGAAGCAGAATCCTCCAGCTCCGATGAAACTGGCTATGGTACAACAAACCGTCACGCCTTTGAACCGATCTGGCGCCAATCGGATCACCCGGTCGGGACAAACAGTAAAACGGGGGAAACGGACCTTCCAAAACCACACCTGCCAATTGGATGCAACCACAAGAACGAACCAGGGGCTGAATGGCCATTGGCCCATACCACCGGATGGCAATGGCGGATCACACGGGCAAGCACCGCTCTTCGGGAATGGCGCACCCTGCCGCCTGCTGTCTGGGCCTTTGTTATCGTCCGCCGTGGTAAGGTAGAATCCATCCGACGTTCACTGTTGCGGAGATGAACCGTGCCATATCTGACCATTCGTACAAACCAGTCCCTGGAAGAGCAGAAAGGGGAGCTGTTGCGCAAGGTATCCACCCTGCTGGCCAGGCAACTGGGCAAGTCCGAAAATTTTGTCATGGTATCCGTCGAGGCCCAGGCCTCGATGCTGTTTGCAGGCAGCAGCGATCCGGCCGCCTATCTGGAGCTGAAGAGTCTGGGCCTGCCGGAGCAGAAGCTCTCCTCCCTGAGCGACGCGCTCTGCAGCCTGCTGGAACAGGAGACCGGAATCCCGAGACGCCGTATCTATATCGAGTTCTCCAGCCCCGACCGGCAGATGTGGGGCTGGAACGGCAGCACCTTCTGAGTTCCATGACAGAACCGGGAGCCCAGGGCGGGATTCTGCGCATTCTGCTGACTACGGCAGCCGTCGTGATCGTCATCGCCGGGATGAAGGCGGCGGCGCCGATACTGGTCCCTTTCCTGCTCTCGGGCTTTATCGCCATCATCTGCGCCCCGCCCCTATTCTGGCTGGAACACAGGGGAGTGCCCACCATCCTCGCCCTGCTGATCGTTATGGTGGCGATCATCCTCCTGGCCCTGATAACGGCCACACTGGTCGGATCATCGGTCAACGACTTCTATCGTGATCTCCCCCTCTATGAGGCCCGGCTGAGAGAGGAGACAGCCGGACTGCTGGGGTGGCTGGCAGACAAGGGGATCGATCTGCACACCCTGCCACTCGAGCAGATCCTCGACCCCGGCGCCGCAATGAAACTGGTGGGAAGCATGCTGAGCGGACTCGGTGGGGTACTCACCGATGCATTCATGATCCTGCTCACCGTGGTATTCATCCTGCTGGAGGCATCCAGCTTTCCCCGCAAGCTGCATGCCGCCCTGACCAGCCCTGGAGCCTCCCTGGAGCACTTTGAGCAGTTCATCCACAACATCCAGCGCTACATGTCCCTGAAGACCTGGATCAGCCTGGCAACGGGCGCAACCATTGCTGTCTGGCTCACCCTGCTCGGGGTCGAATATCCGCTGCTGTGGGGGCTGCTGGCTTTCCTGCTCAACTATGTACCCAACATCGGTTCCATCATCGCGGCGGTTCCGGCCATCATGATGGCCTTTATTCAGTTCGGGATTGGAACGGCAACGGCAGCGGCCGCTGGTTATCTGGTGGTCAACTTCGTGGTGGGGAGCATCATCGAGCCACGTGTCATGGGGCGAGGGATGGGCCTCTCCACGCTGGTGGTGTTTCTCTCCCTGCTGTTCTGGGGATGGGTGCTGGGGCCGGTAGGAATGGTCCTCTCGGTACCACTGACCATGATCGTGAAGATCGCCCTGGAGAGCCGCGACGACACCCGCTGGTTTGCGGTACTTCTCGGCCCGGAATCTCCGGAAGGCAAAGCCGGAAGAGAAGAGGACTACCATCGACAGAGCGAATGAGCCGCCGCTACCTTCCGGGATGCAGGTTTTGCTCACCGCCATCCCGACGGATAGAATTCCGCTCTCGACCATAGCAAACCGAGGAACGATTTCCCCATGCGCACAACCAAGCTACTGCTCTCCACCCTCAAAGAGACACCCGCTGATGCCGAGATAGTCAGTCACCAGCTGATGCTGCGGGCCGGGATGATCCGCCGTCTGGCATCGGGACTCTATACCTGGTTGCCCCTCGGGCTGCGTGTACTGCGCAAAATCGAGAATATCGTGCGCGAAGAGATGGATCGCAGTGGCGCCCAGGAGCTACTGATGCCGGCGGTACAGCCCGCCGAGTTGTGGCAGGAGTCGGGGCGATGGGAACAGTACGGTCCCGAGCTACTGCGCCTGACCGATCGCCACGAGCGGGAGTTCTGTTTTGGACCAACCCATGAGGAGGTGATCACCGATCTGGTACGCCGGGAGATTCAGAGCTACAAGCAGCTGCCCGCCAACTTCTATCAGATTCAGACCAAGTTCCGAGATGAGATCCGCCCCCGCTTCGGGGTGATGCGTGCCCGCGAATTCCTGATGAAAGATGCCTACTCGTTTCATCTGGACAGCGATTCGCTGGAGCAGACCTACCAGGTGATGTACGATACCTACAGCCGCATCTTCACGCGCATGGGGCTCAACTTCCGCGCAGTACTCGCCGACACCGGCTCCATCGGTGGCCGCACCTCCCACGAATTCCATGTACTGGCCGCTTCCGGTGAAGACGCCATTGCGTTCAGCGACAGCAGTGACTACGCGGCCAACGTGGAGCTGGCCGAGGCGCTGCCACCGCAACATCCCCGTCCCGCACCACAGCGGACCATGCAGAGCGTGGACACTCCGGCGCAACATACCATCGAGCAGGTCAGCCGCTTCCTCCAGATAGACCCATCGCGCACCATCAAGACGCTGCTCGTCAAAGGTAGCAGTGAGAAGGTGGTAGCACTGGTACTGCGCGGTGATCACGAGTTGAACAGCATCAAGGCGGAGAAGCTCCCCCAGGTTCAGGCACCGCTGACCTTTGCGGACGAGGAAGAGGTACGCGAAGTAACCGGCGCCGCTCCCGGCTCGGTGGGTCCGGTAGGGCTTTCCATCCCGGTGATCGCCGACCACAGCGCACTCCATCTGGCCGATTTCGTCTGTGGCGCCAACCGCAACGGCGAACATCTGACAGGGGTCAACTGGGGACGTGATCTGCCCGAGCCGGAGGCAGCCGATCTACGCAATGTGATCGAGGGCGATCCGAGCCCGGACGGAAGAGGCCATCTGATTATCAAACGTGGTATCGAGGTAGGGCACATCTTCCAGCTGGGCAACAAATACAGCGCCGCACTGAAAGCGACCGCTCTCGACGAAAACGGCAAGCAGAAGATCCTGGAGATGGGGTGCTACGGTATTGGTGTATCCCGTCTGGTAGCTGCCGCCATCGAACAGAACCACGATGAGCGGGGCATCATCTGGCCACCCTCCATCGCACCGTACCAGGTGGCCCTGCTGCCGATGAACATGCATAAATCGGAACGTTTGCGCGCCGCCGCCGAGCAGATCTATCACGATCTCCAGAGAGCTGGCATCGATGTGCTGTTCGATGATCGCCGGGAGCGTCCGGGGGTGATGTTCGCCGATATGGAGCTGATAGGAATCCCGCACCGACTGGTACTCGGGGAGAGAGGCCTGGATGCCGATATAGTGGAATATAAAGGTCGCCGCGATAGCGACTCTCGCGAAATTACACTGACAGATATCGTCGAGTTCATCAACAAACGATTGACAGAACAAAAACCGGGATGAACCCTTTTCGGCTCGCTACCCTGCTCATCTCCGCACTCCTGCTGGCCTGCAGCGCCACGGCAGAGGCCCACTATGCCGATCCGGAGCTGCGGGCCCGGCTGGCGAAGGCCATTCGCGAGAGCAGCAGCTTCAGCGACCGGTTCACTGCAGAGGTGTGGCTGGTCGACATGTCCAGCCGCCTGGAGAGTCGCATCCCCGATCCCGAGCGACGGCTCGAACTGCTGCGCCAGGTACACCGCGAGGCCACCCGTGCCGGTCTCTCCCCGGAGCTGGTACTCGCGGTCATCCAGGTGGAAAGCGCCTTCGACCCCTGGGCCATATCCCGTGCCGGTGCCCAGGGACTGATGCAGATCATGCCGTTCTGGCTGGACGAAATCGGTCACCCCGACGACAACCTGTTCCACCTTCAGACCAACCTGCGAATGGGGTGCACCATTCTGCGCTACTACCTGGACAAGGAGAAGGGCAACCTGGCACGCGCCCTCGCCCGCTACAACGGATCACTCCATATCACGCCGAACCCCTACGCCCACAAGGTGTTCGCTGCACTCAGACGTGATTGGTTCGTTCGGTGACGGCGGAAAGCCGAAAACCGGGATGGATTCTGTCCGCCAGACCGAATCGAAGAGTAGCGGCGCCCGAGAGGCCCTCCACCGAAACGCCTGGATCGCCGCACCCCATGCGCTCCGGCAGGTAGCGGCTCAACAGGAACTGGCCCCTCCAGCGGTACGGTATGCTTCTTCGAGGCAAGAGCGAGTCACCCATATGAGAGGGGCAACGCGGATATTTTTGGGAGATCTGTATCCAGGTTTACGGGGGCTCTACAAACGATTCTTCTTTGTCGTTTCGTGTGGATTCACTGGAGGTCTTCCAAACACCGCCACCATCGGCGAAGCGTAGCCGCAGAAACGGTGGCGCTCAAATAAAATCCACACAAAATGATGGAAAGCCATAAAAACAAAGGGGCAGAAATTCACGCTTTCCAGCCCCCTACCTCGTCTGCCGCTAGAAGTGGTAGTAGACTGCAGCAAACGGCCCGCTCACGGTGAAATCCAGATCCACGTTGTCGGCATCTTTCAGGGTAATCGACTG
>JALSRO010000303.1 GCA_026984715.1 Chromatiales bacterium
GGATGTGGTCGGGCGGGGTAACGTAACATCACGCTGAATCCCTTGTTGTACCGGCAACCGGCTCCCTCCGCCAGCAAGCGCCTGCTGCAGGCTGGCCAACAGAAAATCGTGCACCAAGCGGGCCTCACGGAAGCGGACCTCATGTTTGGTGGGGTGGACATTCACATCCACCTGTGCCGGATCCATCTCCAGAAACAGCACATAGGCCGGGTGACGCCCCTCGTAGAGAGATCCCTCGTATGCCTGGCGGATTGCGTGGTTGACCAGGCGATCCCGAATGGTGCGCCCGTTGAGATAGAAGTACTGCATATCGGTCTGACTGCGGGCAAAATCGGGCGTGGCCACCCAGCCATGCAGGGTCACCCCTGCCATTTCGAACTGCAGGTGCACGGCATGGGCCATGAAACCCTTGCCACACAACTGTACCAGACGCCGCTCCCGCCCGCTTTGCTCCCGGGCCCCTTGCAGACGGTGGATAGTGCGCTGCGCGCTCTTCAGCGTGAATGCCGTGTCGAAGCGACTCAGCGCCACCCGTTTGAACACCGCTTCCAGATGGCCCATCTCGGTGCGTTCGCTGCGCAGGAACCGGCGTCGGGCCGGGGTGTTGAAAAACAGATCCCGCACTTCCACGGTGGTTCCGGGAGGATGGGGCCACGGCGAAATCTCCCCCAGCTCCTCACTGCCGGCCACTTCGATGCCCCATCCGGTATCCATCTCCGCACTCCTGGATACTAGCCGGCAACGGGATACCGAAGCGATACTGGCCAGTGCCTCTCCTCGAAATCCCATGCTGCACAACTGCTCCAGATCAGCCAGGCTGCCAATCTTGCTGGTAGCGTGGCGGCTAACCGCGAGCTGCAGATCGTCCCGGTGGATCCCGCAACCGTCATCCTGAACTCGAATGAGGCGGCTCCCTCCTCCCTCGATATCGACGCGGATGTTGGTGGCACCTGCATCGAGGCTATTTTCCAGCAACTCCTTCAGCACAGAGGCGGGGCGCTCCACCACTTCGCCCGCCGCAATCTGGTTGGCCAGCTGGACGGATAGACGGTGTACACGGGGAACGAGAATCATGATCGATGCCGGACAGGGTGTGGTGCCCAGTATACCGAAGGGGTCATGGAGGAGCCATCATCGGACGATGAACGGCCCGGGCCCGCAAAGGCAAAGAGTGGTTCAGCCACCCAGTGTACCAGGGATCAGCAGCACATCCCCGACTTTCAACAGGTCATCCCGCAATCCGTTGTTGTGGCGCAGGACCTCCATCCGCACGCGATAACGGCGGGCGATGGTTGAGAGTGTGTCTCCCCGCTTGATTACATACTTTCTCCCCTGCGAACGCAACGCAAGGGTAGTACCGGGGGGAGGATTTTTCCGGAAATAGGAACGGACCCCGGCCAGGATGGCACCAGCCACCTTCTTCTGATGGGGGCCACTCTTGAGCTTGCGCTCCTCCCCGGGGTTGGAGATAAATGCGGTTTCCACCAGAATCGAGGGGATGTCCGGCGATTTGAGCACTGCAAAACCGGCCTGCTCCACATGCGGCTTGTGAAGTTTGTTGATGTTGCCCAACTGGGACAGCACCTTTGCTGCAACCTTCGTACTAGCCTCGATAGTGGCAGTCAGCGACAGGTCCAGCAACACCGAAGCGAGCGTGTCGTCCTTGTCCCCCAGACTCACGCCACCAATGAGATCGGCCGCATTCTCCTTTGCTGCCAACCAGCGCGCCGCCTCGCTGGAGGCGCCATGGGAAGACAGGGTAAACACCGAAGATCCAGCCGCCTTGTGGTCCTTGAACGAGTCGGCATGGATGGAGACAAACAGGTCGGCCTTGTGCTTGCGCGCCTTCCTGATGCGCTCCCTCAAACCGATGTAATAGTCGCCATCACGGATCATCACCGCCCGCATGCCGGGTTCTTTGTTTACCATGTCGCGCAACTTGCGGGCTATGGCCAGTACCACATCCTTTTCACGAGTGTTGTGGCGCCCGATAGCACCGGGATCTTCACCGCCATGCCCGGCATCGATCGCAATGACGATATCACGCCCACGCGGCGGTGCGGCATTCGGTTCGGCGGTGTGTGGCTTGCCGCTGGGCGCACGCGCCTTGGCAACCAGGTCGACAACCAGGCGGTGGCCATATTTGCTGTTGGGTCCGAGAATGAAACTGCTGGGGGTAACCGGCCGCCCCAGATCCAGCACCAGGCGGAGATCCCGGCGATTGCGCACCGCAGTGCGGATCCGCTTCAACCAGCCGTTGGATGAACGAACAGCCGAATGCGGGGCGCCCATCCTGGCATTCTCCAGATCGATTACGACCCGGTCTGGATTGGAGAGACGAAACACTCTCTGTTTCAGTGGAGAGCTGATGTCGAACACCAGACGCAACTTCTC
>JALSRO010000304.1 GCA_026984715.1 Chromatiales bacterium
ATGGGGGGGCGCTGGAGATCGAGAGTGAGGTCGGCAAGGGGAGCCTGTTCCGCTGTAGCTTTCCAGCCGGCATCCTGGCATCACCTCCTGAAGAGGCGGAGCTCTACGGTTGATTCCGCAGCAGGCAGTGATCAACCTTCGTTTTTCAGGCTCAGTTGCCAGGGAGGGTGATCCTTGCCGGTATTGTGTGCGGTGTCCAGGCAGCGGAGTGCGGGAGGGATCAGAACCATTCCGCCGGTAATGGCCAGATGGTCGAATGGTGTCATCCAGGGGTGCTGCTTCGGCTCAGTCGGCATGGTGGCGACAGAGATGAAGCGGGTGGAGCAGGTTGGCTCCACCCGGCAATCACCGCTCATTTCCCCTTGAACTCGAAATTGACCGTGGCGCTGCCGCCCGCCGTCACTTCGACTTTGCTTTTTTGCCCCTTGAGTGTCCCGTGCCACGCTTTGATGGTGTACTTGCCGGGAGGAATGTTGTCGATGGTGAAGGTGCCGTCGTCGGCAACCACCGCAAAGTAGGGGTTCTTGGCCGCGAACACAAAGCCGTGCATGAAATCGTGGGCATCACACTCCACCTTCAGTGCATCACCCCGTCTCAGGGTGACCTTCTTTTTTATGGTGCCGGGCTTTGCCTGACTGACGTTGAACACGGTCTTTTTCGCCCGACCGAGGATCTCGTAGGTGTGGATGTTGTGCAATACGGGGTCTTCATTGACCGCAGCCAGCTCGCTTCCGTTACGCATCACCTGCAGGAACGGTTTGAACTCACACCCCTTCTGTTCGATGGTGCTGCTGGAGAGTTCGGCGGGGAAGGGTTTTCCCTGTTTCACCCGATCCAGATAGACCACCACATTGGTGAGTGCGCCATTGTTCACCGCCACGTAGTCGATCTTCCGGTTGCCGGTGCCGCAGGTGTCGTTATCCTTGGTGATCTTGTACACCCTGGGGGCGGGGTCGGCACCGCTGAAAGTCACTTTTCCTGAGACGGTTCCGCCGTTGCTGACGCTGATCTCCTCGTAGGTGGCGGCCTGGACTATTAGGGGTGCTCCCAGCAGCAGGGTAACGGGCAGTGCGGGTATCAGTCTGTTCATCTCTCGGTATCTCCTTTGTCATATTGGGGGAGAAGGGGCTACCGTCTCCTCCAGCAGTTCGATGACTGGATGTCGTTCGCTGCTGGTGGAGCAGCTCTCCAGCCGCTGCAGTAGTATGGCGGTGGTTGCCCCTGTTTGGAACCGTTTCAGGATCTGGCCCATCTGCCGGGCCTGACTTCCGTTGTCGGCACAGGCGGCGGCAACGATGGCTCGAATGGTGCTGTCTGGTCCTGGCTCGGCGGCTGGATGGGTTGCCAGCGAGGCAAGTCCATGGGCAGCCGCTACCCTTACTCCAGCAGCGGGATCGCCGAGGCACTCCTGGAGATGCCGCACAATTCCCGCGAAGGGGAACTCGCCTTTGTGCGGGGCCATGGAGAGGGTTACCAGGCTGCGGATAGCCTCGATGCGAACCTGGCTGGAGGGGTCCCGCAGCGTCGCGAGCAGATGTGGAAGGGAGGCTGCGCTGCCCAGTAGTGCCAGGGTGCGGGCGGATTCGTGGCGCATCTTCTCGTCACCGAGCTCCAGCTGGATGAGCAGGGGACCCACCGCCCCCTGGAGTGCTGCAGTACCGGGGGCATCGGCGGCGATACGGCCCAGGGACACGGCTGCTTCTGTGCGAAGTTCCGGCTCGCCGCTTCCGATGCATCCGATGAGGGCGGTGATCACCTCCTCCCGGTTGCTGTGGGCCAGCACCCGTGCGCCCAGCAGCGGCAGGTCGCTGCTGGCAACGCGGTCCGTTTCGGTCAAGGCGGGGGCGCCCTGTTCTGCCAGTTCGAGATACTCCTGGAGTTCGGGGAGCTCTTCGGGCGCTATTTCGAGCGTGTCCCTGCCGGCGTCCGGCTTCTCTACTCTCCGTCTCCGCATCTCCCGGTGGGTGTTGAGGATCACATCCAGGGTGGAGGTCGCAGGTGGCAGCGCATCGTTCTCCAGGGCTGTTTCGCTCTGCTCAAGCGGGGAGTCTCCGGCCGGCGCAGGACTCTCTTTCTCCGGTCTCCTCTCCAGGGTGGAAATCACTGTCTGGAGTGCGGTATCCGCAACGGGGGCATCCGATGTCGCCAGTTTCATCAGGGCTGTCAGTGCTTCTTTGCGGATCAGCTGCTCGTCCGAGTCGATTGCGCGGCTCAGTATATCGACTGTTTTCTCGCCGTCCCCGTACGAACTGCCCAGTGCCAGGATAGCCTGTTGGCGCAGATGGATTCCCCGGTCGTCCCGGGTTGCCAGGCGCAGCAGCTCTTCTTCTGCCCGGGGAGTACGATGCTCTGCCAGGAAGTGGCAGGCCGCGGCGGCAACCGAGGGTTCCCCG
>JALSRO010000305.1 GCA_026984715.1 Chromatiales bacterium
TGGTGACAGACCGATGATACTGGCATATCGCGATACCTGCTACAGGTTCAAGGTCTTGGGAGTTCTGAACATGAGATGTTTTGAAGGAGCAGAGGAGGCAAGGAAGGCCATGCTCGATTCTCCATACTACCGCCGCTGGATCGCCAAATACGGAGGCAAATCCGCTGCCAGTGGCAAGGAAGGAAAAGAAGATACCGGTGAGGATGGTGATGCCGGGCGGCGCGTTGCTCCTGTCTCCGGAGGAGCGATGGGCAATCAGCAACAGGTCGAGTCCCGACCATGACCACCGAACCGAAAACGAATCCGTCACCGGCCCACAAGACGCTGGAAAATCTGCGCATGCGGCTGCTTGATCTGACCGCTCGCAACAGTCTGATCAACTTTCGTCATACCAGGAGTGCCAGCCTGCGGGTCATCGACGAGCTTCCCAATCAGCTGGTCAAAGTGTTGCTGGAAGAGAGGCAGATGAGCTTCAAGGCGGTTCCGGAGCCGACCGAAGATGAGTTGATCGAGGCCGGTTACCTGGAGCTGGATGATGAGAAGGGAGAGCTGGTTCGGCTGCGCAACGATCCTTCGGCAGAGGAGTGGGCGCGTCATCTGGGGTTTGCCACGGGATACGAGATGCCATTGGAGCCTGCCGATGCCGGCTCCGGCAAGCATACCGACACGGCAATCCAGACCCTGCTGTACCCTTATGAGATGGAGTCACGTCTGAAGGGCCTGTTCCAGTCCGCCGAGTCGGCCATTCAGGAGATGGGGGCGAACATCCTCTATCTGGCTTTCGGATTCCTGGAGTGGTACGACACCAACGACTCCGACAAGAAGCGCAGTGCTCCACTCTTTCTGGTTCCGGTGCGGTTGCACAAGGGGAAGCTGAACCGGGCCAGGGGTACCTATGAATTCACGCTCGGATATTCCGGGGAGGAGATCATCCCCAACCTGTCGCTGCGCGAGAAGTTGCGGCTCGATTTCTCCATGGCGCTGCCGGAACTTGATGTGGAGACGGTTCCGGAGGAGTACTTCGGGAGGGTTCAGGCGCTAGTGGCCGACAGACAGCCGCGTTGGCGGGTGCGGCGCCATATCTCGCTGGTGCTGCTCAATTTCAGCAAGCAGTTGATGTATCTCGATCTGGACCCGGAGCGTTGGCCGGAGGAGGCCAGTATCGTCAATCATCCCATAGCCTCGCATTTCCTGGCCGGGCACCGGCAGGAGGGGGATGGAGATGGGGGAGGCGTTGCCGGGTTCGGCGAGGAGTACTCCATAGATGAGCTGGACGATCTGCATGAGCGTTATCCCCTGATCGAAGATGCCGACAGCTCCCAGCACAGCGCCCTGATAGATGCACTGGATGGCAAAAACCTGGTGATCGAGGGGCCGCCCGGCACCGGCAAGTCGCAGACCATAACCAACCTGATCGCCGCGGCGATGGCGCAGGGCAAGAGGGTATTGTTCGTCGCCGAGAAGATGGCTGCGCTGGAGGTGGTACGCAGTCGCCTGGACAGGGCGGGACTGGGAGGGTTCTGCCTGGAGCTGCACAGCCACAAATCGTGCAAGCGCAGGGTGCTCGATGGGGTGGAGGAACGCCTGAAAAAACATGGTCGCAACCGCAAGCCGGTGGAGATCGAGGCCGATATCCAGCGTTATGAAGAGCTGAAGAAGAAACTGACGGACTATGCTGAGAGGGTGAACAGGGCATGGAAGAAAACCGGCAAATCCCCTCACGAGATTTTTACTGCTGCGACACGCTATCGCCTCTCTGCAGGTGTCGATCCAGTGGCGTTTCACCCACAGGGATACGATGGTACCAACTACGATGCCGCCACCCGGCGCCGCGTCGAGGATCAGGTCGAGGAGTTTCGCAAGGTGCACCAGTCGCTGGGGAGTCAGCTGGAGGTCGGGGCCGATCTGCGTCAGCACCCCTGGCACGGGGTGCGCAACGGCGAGCTGCAGCTGTTCGACCTGGAGCGGGTGACCGCTTCACTGGGCCGGTGGCAGGAAACGCTGCACATCATGGACCAGCGTTGTACTGAAGTGGCCGGAAGGGTTGGACCCGGCTGGGCCCGGATGGCGGAAACCGTCTCGGGCGCCCGGCGGATGCTGGAGGAACTGGAGCGGATTCCACCCTTGAAGGGGGACGAGATGCTGGATCTGCTGCCAACTCTTCGTGGCGATCGGCTGCAAGAGGCACGGCGCTCTCTGGAGCTGTTCGAGGAGATCCGGGGTCTATACCTATCCCTCAGAGAGGGTTGCGGCTGGGATGCGCTGCGAGAGCTGCCGAACCTGGAACGGTTGTCGGGCGGCGCCCAGCGCCTGCAGGGATTGGTGGCGGGCGGTGTCGAGATGGGGGTGCTGGCGCGGGCGACCAGGCGACTGCGGGTGCTCGAGAAGCG
>JALSRO010000306.1 GCA_026984715.1 Chromatiales bacterium
ACAGAATCACGGCCGCAGCATTGGAGAGATTCAGACTACGGCTGTCCGGCAACATGGGAATGCGTAACCACTGCTCCGCCGGAAGAGCTTCCAGCACATCGTTGGGGAGTCCCCGCGTCTCAGGCCCGAACAGCAGGGCATCCCCCTCCCGGAAATCCATCTCTGTGTAACGGCGATCGGCGCGGGTGGAACAGGCCAGCAGACGACACGGATGAACGGTGGAGACAAAGGCTTGCAGCGAGCCATGCAAACGAATCCGTGCATATTCGTGATAATCGAGACCGGCTCGGCGCAACCTGGCATCATCCAGCTGGAATCCCAGCGGTTCAATCAGATGCAACGCCGCGCCCGTATTGGCGCACAGACGGATGATATTGCCGGTATTGGGGGGAATTTCGGGCTGATAGAGAACCACATGAAGCATGGTTTCGGGGTGGAGCGGTTACTGCTCCAGCGCCAACTCCTTGATCTTGCGGGTCAGAGTGTTGCGTCCCCAGCCCAGCAGTCTTGCCGCCTCCTGGCGCCGATCTCCGGTGTACTTGAGGGCTGTTTCGATCATGACCCGCTCAAACTGGGGAATGGCCGTCTCCAGCAAGCCGCTCTCTCCCTGAGCCAGCCGTTGCTCTGCCCAGTGGCGCAGAAGCACCTGCCATTCGGCTGAAACGGCCGTGCTCTCTGCTTCGCTTTTCAGTTCGGGAGGCAGATCTTCAAGCGTGATGATCTGGCCGGGAGACATCACCGTCAACCAGCGGCAGATATTTTCCAGCTGCCGCACGTTCCCCGGCCAATCGAGACGGGTCAGGTAGTCGACCACCTCCCGATCCGCCTGCTTGGCCTTGACGTCCAACTCTCTGGCTGCTGCCTGCAGAAAGTGTCGCATCAATAAGGGAATGTCCTCGCGTCGCTCCCGCAAGGCTGGAATATGGATACGGATCACATTCAGGCGATGGAACAGATCTTCACGAAAACGCCCATCCTGCACCAGATTTTCCAGTTTCTGATGGGTCGCGGCAATGATGCGCACATCCACTCTGACGGAAGCGTGGCCACCCACCCGATAGAACTCCCCATCGGCGAGCACCCGCAATAGCCGGGTCTGCAGCTCTGCAGGCATATCACCAATCTCATCCAGGAACAGAGTGCCTCCATCGGCCTGCTCGAAACGTCCCTGACGCTGACTTTGGGCTCCGGTAAACGCGCCCCGCTCGTGCCCGAAGAGCTCCGATTCGAGCAGATCCCGGGGCAGAGCCGCCATGTTGAGTGCAATGAAAGGACCGTTACGGCGCGGGCTGTGGCGATGCAGGGCGCGGGCAACCAACTCCTTGCCGGTTCCTGACTCTCCGTTTATCAAGACGGTGATGTTGGAGCGGGAGAGACGCCCTATGGCACGGAATACTTCCTGCATGGCGGAAGCCTCACCCAGTATCTCCGGCGCACCAGCCGGTTGTGCGTCCTCCTCCCGATCACCCGCATGGGCGACAGCACGCTGTACCAGCTCGACAGCCGCATTCACATCGAAGGGCTTGGGCAGATATTCGAAGGCACCTCCCTGATAGGCAGACACCGCACTGTCCAGATCCGAGTGGGCCGTCATGATGATCACCGGCAGGCCGGGGTATCCCTGCCGGATCCTCTCCAGAAGCTCCAGGCCATCCATGCCGGGCATGCGAATATCAGACAGGATCGCCTTCGGCCGCTCTCTCGCCAGCAGCTTCTCGATACCTTCGGCACTTTCAAAGCTCCGGACGGCAATACCCACCTTGGAGAGCGCCTTCTCCAGTACCCAGCGGATAGAACGGTCGTCATCAACGACCCAGATAAGCGGTTGATTACTCATCCCCGCCTCCACCAGTTTCCGGTACCGGCAGGAGTATCGAAAACCGGGTCCGTCCCGGACGGCTCTGGCATTCGATGAGTCCACCATGCTGATTCACCAGCGATTGGGCAATGGAGAGCCCCAGGCCGGTTCCATCTGCACGACCGGTGACCAGTGGATAGAATATCTTCTGCTGCATATGCTCCGGGATCCCGGGTCCGTCGTCGATGATATCAATACACAGCACCAGCTTGTGACAGACATGTCTGACGGTGTGGCGCCGATGGGCCCGGGTACGCAGTAGAATCTCCCCCCCTTCCGACAACGACTGCACGGCATTGCGCACGATATTCAGTACTACCTGTATTAGCTGATCCAGATCGGCGTGCAGCTCCGGTAGACTAGGATCATAGTCCCACTGCAGTGAGATTCCGGGAGGCGCCTCCGCCTGGATCAGAGTGCGCACCCGCTCCAACACCTCATGGATGTTGATCAATCGCTTGCGGGGCAGACGGCTGGGACCCAGCATCCGGTTCAGCAGATTCTGCAGTCGATCCGCCTCCT
>JALSRO010000307.1 GCA_026984715.1 Chromatiales bacterium
CAGCCGCAGCTGCAGCCGGTGGGCGAGGGTGGTGCCGTCACCGGTCAGCGAGATGCGGTCGAGCCGGTTTTTTCCGATATGGATTCTGTTGATCTCGGTCCTGATCAGCCAGGGGTCACTCTCCTGCAGCCCGAAATCGAGATCGCCCTGCAGCCGTTCTGCGAGGTAGTCTTTCCAGCGCACGTTGTCACCTTTCAGCCGTACCCGCAGATGGGGCTGGTTGCGCGGCCCGGCCACGCTGCCGGAG
Source organism: Chromatiales bacterium (assembly GCA_026984715.1). Taxonomy (GTDB): domain Bacteria; phylum Pseudomonadota; class Gammaproteobacteria; order Thiohalospirales; family Thiohalospiraceae; genus DRMK01. Next base: position 248 of record JALSRO010000307.1, read on the forward strand.
GCGTGCAGTTTTCCGTTCAGATCCGGCCAGAGGTGCGCGAGTTCCGGTGCCGTCAGCCGCCATTTTGCGCTCCATTTCTTGCCTACGGTTCCCGATGCGGTGAGCCGGGCGGTGCCGGAGTCGAGGCGTGCGCTCTCTACCCGCAGAACGCCGCCGGAAAGGCTGAATTTTCCGCGGGCTGCAACCGGATAGTTACGCACCGTGCCGTCCAGTTTTTTCAGTTCCAGTTCGGTTTTGCCGGTGTCCCCCTGTCCGGTGAGCTGCAGGTTGATTCTCCCACCGGGCCACCTCTCCCAGGCGAGTGCGGGATTGATTCCCTTCCCTGCCAGATCGGCGCTCCAGGTCAGCGCAGGTTTCCACTGCAGGCGGCCGCTGCCGGACCACTCTCCCTCCAGCCAGCTGGCGTGCAGTTTCTCCGCCTGCGCTCCCGCCAGATCACCCGCACCGTTGATCTCCAGCTGGATCGGTGACAGTTTTTCCGAGGGGAGGTCGGCGTTTGCCCTGAAACGGTAGCGCTGCGGGGTGCCGGTCACATGCAGGGTTCCCGCCGCGCCGATGATGGAGGAGGGTGGGGCGTTCCAGCGCCAGTTCGCGTCGATGCTGAAGTTCAGCTCTGCGGTTGTCTCGATCTTCCCCTCTGCCCGAATCTCGCCCTGTGGGGCGGCCACTTCCAGTTGCCGGAGGGTCAGGGTGGAGTTGTGGAATTTTCCGCTGAAGCGGATCTGTTGCAGCTTGACGGGGGTGGTGTTGGCTCTGTTCAGCTGAAAGCCGGTTATGGTTGCCTGGTCCAGATCGATGGGCAGTGGCAACGAGAATCCCCGGAAAGGTTGCTGCTCGCTCTGGCCTGACTGGGTGGCCTGCAGCTGTTTCGCATCCAGGGCCACAATCTGCAACCGGCCTTGCAGTAGTGACTCGGGTTGCCAGCGCAGAACGAGTTCAGCGGCGCTGACGGTGCTGTTTTTGTTGCGGTAGTGAACGCCCTGCAGCCGGATCTCGCCAAGTAGCCGTCCCCGGGCGGAGTCGATTTTCAGATCGCCACCGGTGGCGGTTTCCAGCTTTTTCAGGCTCCACTGCAGCCCCGCCTCGCTGCCCAGCAGCAGGGCCGCCGCGCCTCCGGTGAGGATGGCAACGGTCAGGAGCAGCCCGAGTATCAACCGAATCAGGCGCATCACATGTCCGGTCCTATACTGAGGTGGATGCGCCAGGGCCGATCCGGTTCGGTGAAGGCGTTGGCCAGATCCAGCCGCAGCGTGCCCACCGGCAGGAACCAGTGCAGGCCGACTCCAGCGCTCTGCTTGAGGGTGAAGTCGTTGAACGAGTCGAAGGCATTGCCGGCGTCGAAGAAGGTGGCCAGGGCGAGCTTTTGTGTCACTGGAAGTTCGTACTCCACGCTTCCCACCAGCAGATGTTTGCCACCGATGGTTCTGCCGCTGTCATCCTCCGGTCCCAGCGAGGCGTAGCGGTAGCCGCGCACGCTGCGATCCCCGCCGGTGAAGAAGCGTTGCGAGGCGGGCAGCTCGGCCAGCTCCGCCAGCCAGCTGATGCCGATCTCCCCGCGGGCGAGGAGGCGTCCGCGGTTGCCGAAGGAGTGGATGAAGGTGGCGCCGAACTGGGTCTGGATGAAGCTGGTGTTGGAGAGGAGCTGTTCCCAGGCCCCCTTCAGGGTGGCGCGCGCCTGCCAGCCGCGGCGGGTGTGGATGCGGTTGTCCGCCTTGAGGTACTGCAGCGAGACCAGCGGGATGAGCAGCGCGGAGTAGTCCGACCTGTCCGCGATTCTGTAATCCTCTATCTCGTAGGTTATTGCTACAGTGCGCTGCAGGTAGCGCAGCTTGTGGTTGGCGCTGATCCCGATTTTGCGTGTGCGTCGGCTGCTGGTGCCGGTCTCTTCGTTGACCGAGGCGGCGATCAGCTCCGAGAAATCTGACTGGGGGCGCGTCAGGGGGATGCGGTAGCGCGCGGTCGCCTCCTGCCTGATTCTGGAGAGCTTTACATCACCGCCTATCTTGTATCCGAGGCGGTTGTGGTAGCGCCGCTCGATTCCCAGGCTGATACGGGGGCCGGTGTTGGTGCCATAACCCAGACCAGTGGTGTAGCGGGTGGGTTTGCGCGGTTCGAGCGCCACGGTCACCGG
>JALSRO010000308.1 GCA_026984715.1 Chromatiales bacterium
GCCACCTACAGTAAGGTTCCCCACGACGATCACCGGCCTGGCAATCCGGTGGCTGGCGAGCAAGGCGTTTCGGTAGGCCTGCCGGCGCACCGCCGCCACGGCCCGAAACAGCCACGAAACAGGGAGCAACGGCAGCGACGGCAGCCTGTTTCCGTACCAGAGAGAGTCCAGTATCACCGCTGGGCCGGCTCCTTGAACTGCATATGGTAGAGGCGGGCATAGTAACCACCCTGGCGCAACAGCCCCGCATGGCTCCCTTTCTCGACAATCCTGCCATGATCCATCACAAGAATGGTATCGGCCCGCTCGACGGTGGAGAGGCGGTGTGCGATTACCAGTGTGGTGCGGCCCTGCATGAGCCGCTCCAGCGCCCCCTGGATATGTCGCTCCGTTTCGCTGTCCAGCGCCGAAGTGGCCTCATCGAGAATCAGGATTGGGGCATCCTTGAGGAACGCCCGGGCGATGGCGATACGTTGGCGCTGTCCTCCGGAGAGAAGGGTTCCGTTTTCCCCGATGCGGGTATCGAGGCCATCGGGCAGATCGCAGATGAACTCCATGGCGTGAGCCGCCTCGGCCGCTGCCCTGATCTGTGCTTCATCGATTCCGTCTCCGCGACCGTAGGCGATATTGCGCGCAATGGTATCGTCGAACAGAGTGATGTCCTGGCTAACCAGTGCAATCTGGTCGCGCACCGAAGAGAGGGTGCAGTCGTGAATGTCGTGCCCGTCCAGTAAAATGGTGCCGCTCTGAGGGCCGTATAACCGCGGCAACAGGCTCACCAGCGTGGACTTGCCACTGCCGGAGCGGCCCACCAGGGCCACCATCTCTCCCGCTGCGATATGAAAAGAGATCTCTTGAAGCACCTGTTCATCGCTGCCGGGATAGGTGAAGGAGACCTCGCGAAACTCCACCTCTCCACGTACCCGCTGCAGTTGCACGCTGCCACTATCCCTTTCCGGCTCGGCATCCAGGAGAGAGAAAATGCTTTGTGATGCGACGATTCCGCGCTGCAGTGCGGCGTTGACGGTGGTTAGCCGCTTAACCGGCTGAATCAGCAGTGACATGGCGGCAATGAAGGACATGAAGGTTCCCGCCGTGATGTTCTCCAGCATTCCCGGCAGTGTTGCCACGTAGACCACTGTTGCGATCGCAACCGCCACCAGAAACTCCACCACCGATACATTGATGATCTTGGTGGCATCATGTTTCAGGTTCTGCCGCCGGTTGTACTCGTTTACCGTCTGGAAATGGCGGTTCTCATACTCTTCACCACGGAAAATCTTGATCACCCGCTGCCCCTGCACTGCTTCATTGGCGGCACTCCCGACGTGGCCCATGGAGGTCTGCACTCGCCGGCTCAACAATCGGAAACGCTTGCTGGCAAAACGCACTGTGAACACCACCAGGGGACCGATAACCGCAAACAGCAGCACCAGGGGGGGGCTGAGATAGAGCATCCACCCCAACAACCCCACCATTGTCAGAAGATCCCGGACAAGAATGGTCACCACCTGGGTGCTGGCGCTGGCCACCTGCTCCACATCGTAGATCAGCTTGGAGATCAGCTTTCCTGCGGCAATGGAGTCGAAGTAGCTGACCGGCTTGTAGAGCATCTTGTGGAACATCTCTCCACGCAGATCCCGGATCACGTTGCGTGCCACCCAGCTCATACCGAACGAGGCGGCAAAGCCGGCTATCCCACGCATCAGTGCAATTCCTAGCAGAGCGAATGGAATCACCCGAATGACTCCCGGATCCTTCTCTACGAAGGTCCCGTCGAGCAGGGGTTTCATTAGTGCGGCGAAAGCGGTCTCGGTTGCTGCGGCAACGGCCATGCCAATCAACGCCAGAATAAATATCCATTTATATACCGACACATAGCGCAGCAATCTGCGATATGTTACCCAGCCGGAGGCCGTCTCTCCCTGCTGCAGCTTGACTTCCGGTTGATGTGACATCCGGCCATTCTACCTCATCGGCCGAAAACGGGGCATGGGTTACTCTTTTCGGGGCCGCCGGGTGGCGAAGGTCAGATGGGTAAAATTGAGTTGACGCGCAGCATCCATGGCCCGGACAACGAACTCGTGGGGTGTCTTGCGGTCTGCACTGATGATCAGCTGCGGCTCTTTGGATCCCGCCGCCGCCTTCTTGATGGCACGTTTCAGCGTATTCAGTTGGGTATTGATCACACCGTGCCGATTGATGAAGTAGTGCCCCTGGGCGTCGATACTGATCTCGACCACCTGCGGTTTTGTCTCCAGCGCCTCTCCGCTGGCCTCGGGCAGTTCGACGGTCACCTCGGATTCGCGGGTAAAGGTGGTGGAGACCATAAAGAAGATCAGCAGCAGAAACACTACATCAATCAGCGGCGTCAGATT
>JALSRO010000309.1 GCA_026984715.1 Chromatiales bacterium
TCAAGGATGCACTCTATTTTGCGCACGAGATGTTTGCGCACGAGATGGCTGTCCGCCGGGCCGATGCGGTATGGAGCAGCACGCCCCAGCAAGGTTTCGCCATCGACGAATGGCATCTGCGATTATGTTGAGACAACAGTGGCAGGTGTCGTCCATAGCGGCTCATGCCACGGGTGTCGGTTACAGGGTAATCGAATCCTGGTACGACTCCGTATGCAACAGCGCGGCTCTTTTTATATTTGTCGACCTGGCGTTCTGCTGTGCCAGGTTGGGCCGCTGGTGCGATAATAACCGAATTCGACGCTGATTCCGAGTGGTTCCGGTGATATGGTGGGGGATCAGAAGCCGGGCAAGGTGTCTTTCATGTACCGGCCCCCGCCTCGCCGCAGAGAGTCACTTCGACATGTCGGTCACCGGCTCGACAGTGAGGGCTGCAAATTCTGATCCTGTGGGGTTGCATCCTGGTATGCGGGCAGCCGTACCCTGAAAGTGGTGCCGGAGTCGTCACCGACCCTGCTCTCTACCGTCATCTCCCCTCCCTGGGACCATACGAATTCCCGGCTCTCATAAACGCCGATCCCCATTCCTGCGTTGCCCTTGGTGGTGTCAAAGGGCCGGAACAGGCGCTCCCGGATGAACTGCTCATCCATTCCACTCCCGTTGTCGGATATCTCGATGATGATGTCTCCATCATCTCGCCGTGCACCGATCCGCACTCTTCCCGTATTGCTTGTCGCCTCCTGGGCATTGTGTACAATGTGGGAGAGGATATTAACCAACCGCTCCCTGTCGATGAGCAGTAGCAGATCTTGCTCGCTTTCGAGCAACTCGGGTTTGGGGCTCTCTCCGCTTCGCAGTGCCACCACCTCCTCGAGAACAGTGCCTACCTGGATGATCTCTTTCCGGGCGCTAGTGCTGTCCTCCTTGCGGAGCTGGGCGAGCATGCGGTTCATCTTGCATGTGGCATTCGCCACGGTATTGAAGGCATCCTCGATAAACTCAGGGTTCTGCTTGTGGCGTTGGGCATTGGCGACCACCAGTGAGAGCTGCGCGCTGACGTTTTTCAGGTCGTGAACCACATAGGATGAGAGGCGGTTGAAGGCCTCGAACTGGCGGGCGTCCATCAACGCCTCGGAAGTCTCCAGAAAGGCGACATAGCTTGCTATCTGCATCCCGGCAGTCTTCAGAAGGTCGAGCTCTTCCCAGTTCAACTTATGTGGGGCTTGCGGCCTGACCAGTAATATGAAGCCGGTAAGCCTGTCGTCCAGAATCAATGGCACGATCAGCCAGGCGTGCCGAATCCCTTCCAGCCATGGTGGCAACTCCAGCCCGGGATATGCCGGCTGCTGGCGGTGGTATTCACCGAGGTCGATGACATCCCTGTGCTGCTCCAGAAAGCGAATCAGAGGGGTGTCCGGTAGCAGTGTTTCCGTTATCTGTTTCGACAGATTCCAACTGGTGTTGTGTAGAAAACGCCCCTCCTCCGTTCGAATCCATAACATTCCCCCTTCGCTGGCCACGATATCGGCCAGCGCCTTGACTGCCCGGACCCTGAGTTCCAACCCCGATTTATCCAGTGCCAGTGTGTGGATCAACTTCAGCCACTCATCCCGATAGTCATACTGGTACTGGAAAAAGTGTCGTCCCAGGAACATTTTGAGCCAGGCACGCACCTGCCGCGACAGGATCAGCAACAGCAGCACAACAGAGGATGAAAACAGGAAGGCGATCTGGAGAGCCCTGCCCCAGCTCCCGCCAAAATCCCGGATGTAATAACCCACAATAGCGGTCAAGACGAGATAGATCCCGGCCAGAAACAGCGAGGTTGTGTGGAAAACAACCTTTCTGGATATGAATACATCCCCGGACCAGTCCGGGTTTCGCGCCACTGACACCGCAAGCATTGGGACGACCAGTGCGTTGATGAGTCCGCGCGCATCCCACATCCCTTCGTCTATCTGGTTGAACAGCAGTGCGTCGGAATAGAAGATGAAGTCATAGACGAATGCGGCGCACACCCCCAGCAAGAGATGTTTGACTCTCCAAAGCTGCTCTTCATGGGTGTTGCGAAATATCTGCTCGATGATGACCAGCCCTGTTATCGCCATAACCACATGGCCGGCCAGGCGCACGTCTGCCTCCGAATCGAAAGGATGATGAAGGGATGCCCACTCGGGAAAGAGATAGGCGAACAGCACCAGGAGGGGGAAGGCGAGAATGAGAGGCACCAGATAGCGTAATCGTCCTTCGACATGTTTGAATGGGGCCAGCAGACTCAGCAGCAGCGCATACCAGGCGATATAGCGCAATATCTCGAATATCCGGTAGACCATCCCGGCTTGGGGAGTTCCAAAGCCGGCCAGCCAGGCAGCA
>JALSRO010000310.1 GCA_026984715.1 Chromatiales bacterium
CAATGTTTCCGCCAGATTGCCGGCACAGAAAAACAGGGTGATCTTCATCAGACCCTGGTGCACGAGATGCACCACCCCACCGACAGCCGCAATCGGTCCGGCAATGGCGACACCGAGAGTGATATAGGAGACCTGACTGACGGTGGAGAAGGCCAGCCGGCGCTTCAGGTTATCCTGAAACAGAGCGCGCAGCGAACCGTATATAATGGTGACGGCAGCCAGCCAGGCCAACGGTTCGATGACCCCCAGATCGGCAGCAAACTCCACCCCGAACACCTCATAGACCACCCGCACGATACCGAATGCACCGGCCTTCACCACCGCCACAGCGTGCAGCAGTGCACTGACCGGGGCGGGAGCAACCATCGCCTGCGGCAGCCAGCCATGCAGTGGCACCAGCGCCGCCTTCACCCCAAATCCGGCGATCAACAGGGAAAAGATCAGAATCAGTGCTCTGCGGTGCTCATCCCCGACAGTGTGGAGAAAGCCCCTTTGGGTGAAATCCAGAGTACCGGTCAGGGCGTAGAGCCATACCGTACCGAGCAACAACAGGGCCCCTCCCGCAATGGTATAGGCGAGATAGCTCTCTCCGGCGCGTCGGGCCTCTTCCGTACCGCGATGCACTACCAGGGGATAGGTGGTCAGAGTCAGCAACTCGTAGAACACCAGAAAGGTGATCAGATTACCGGAAAGGGCCACTCCAACGGTGGCGGTGACGCAGAGGCTGAAAAAGCCAAAGAAGCGGCTGCGATGGGGAGAACCTTCCAGATAGCCCACTGCATAGATGGTGGTCACCAGCCACAACACCGCTGACAGCGAGACGAACAGGAGTGACAGCGCTCCCGCGCGCAACACCAGATCCAGGCCCGGCAACAGCGGCAGCCGCATCTCGTATTGGTATCCGTTGTACACCCCCCACAACATCCAGCCCACCAGAACCAGCTTGACCACCGCCCCCGCAAGATTGAGCAGTGTACGCAGCCGCAAGCGCTCCTCCGCCAGAGTGAAGATGATCACTCCCGGCAGCAGCGAACTGAAGATCACGAGCAGAGGCAGCCATGGGGTGCCGTTCATCCGCCAATACCTCTACTGTCGAACGGGTCACCAATCTCAGCCATGGACAGCAGCGGTACCGCCACAAATCCCAGCAGGACAGCCCCGCAGGCGAGCAGCAGGGCCGTCCACTCCATCATGGCGGGCACCGCCCGCGACTCGTGCATTGTATCGGCCTGGGTAAATGCATAACCCAGCACCTTGAAGATATAGCCCGCCGCCAGCAGACTCCCCAGGATCATCACCCCAACCAGCTCCCAGTGCCCCTGTTCTACGGCGGCTTCGAGAAGCAACCACTTGCCAACGAAACCACCGCTTGGCGGCAACCCAATGATGCTCACACCGGCCAGCGCGATTGCTCCTGCGGTGAGCGGCAAGCGCTGTACCACCCTGTCCAGATCGGCGATGCGATCGTGCCCCCCGAAGCGCAGCAGATTGCCGGCGGCGAGAAACATGGCCGCCTTGGCCAGGGCGTGAGAGAGAATCAGATAGAGCGCACCGTACCATGCAGTGGTGACGGCGGCAGCCAAGGGAAAGGCCAGTAGCAGATAGCCAATCTGGGCTACAGTGGAGTAGGCGATCAGCAGCTTCAGGCGGCCCTGGCGCAACGCCTGCACCGACCCCCAGAGTACTGCGCCCGCACCGAGCAACCCCAGCAGAACCGGAACACCCTGGCCATCGATCAAAGGGGAGAACAGCTCCAGCCAGAACCGCAGCAGGATATAGAAAGAGGCCTTCACCACCAACGCCGACAACAGCGCACTCACAGATGCCGGTGCGGTAGCATGGGCGGGCGGCAGCCAGAAGTGCAACGGAAACACCGCCGTCTTGAGCAGCAACCCTGCTCCCACCAACCCCAGGGCAGCCCAAGAGACGGGAGAGGGCTCCACCCTTGCGGCAAGCAGAGAGATGTCCACGGTGCCGTAACCGTGATAGAGCAGCACAACCCCCAGCAGATAGGTCAACGATCCCAGCAGAGTGGCCAACAGATAGCCCATCGCCCCGGCCAGAGCATCGCGATTGCCCGCCAACGCCACCAGAGCCACGGCCGCCATGCCAATCAGCTCGAAAGCAACATAGATGTTGAAGATGTCAGCGGAGAGAAACAGCGCGTTCAACGCCGCCAGCAGCAACATCCACAGCGGCCAGAACCGGACCGCCTCTCTCTCCCGGAAGCCAGCCGCTGCATGGAGGCTGATCCCGAGACCAACCGTGGCAGTGACGGAGAGCATCCAGAGACTCAGGCCATCGGCAAAGAGGTCGATTCCCAGCGGCGCCCCCCACCCCCCTACATGGTGGAGATAGGTCCCCTCG
>JALSRO010000311.1 GCA_026984715.1 Chromatiales bacterium
ACCTCGCCGGGCGCCTCCTCGGTGCCGGCGAACATGCCGCCGATCATCACCGCATACGCCCCGGCCGCGATCGCCTTGGCCATGTCGCCGGAGTAGCGTATGCCACCATCGGCAATCAGCGGAACACCGCACTCACGTAGCGCCTCGGCAACATTGGTAATGGCGGTGATCTGCGGCACGCCCACGCCAGCCACGATGCGCGTGGTACAGATGGAACCGGGGCCGATGCCGACCTTGACCCCATCCGCCCCCGCCTCCACCAGATCCAGCGCCGCCTGCCCGGTCGCGATATTCCCGCCGATCACATCCACGGCGGGGAAGTTCCGTTTCACCCAGCGCACCCGGTCGAGCACCCCCTGGGAGTGGCCGTGCGCCGTGTCCACCACGATCACATCCGCCCCCGCCTCCACCAGCGCCGCGACCCGTTCATCGGTACCGCTGCCGACACCCACCGCGGCGCCCACCCGAAGTCGGCCCTGCTCATCCTTGCAGGCGTTGGGCTTCTCGGTCGCCTTCTGGATATCCTTGACGGTTATCATGCCGCGCAGCTGGAAGCTGTCGTTGACCACCAGGATCTTCTCGATACGGTGCGCATGCAGCAGCCGCACCACCTCATCCCGCTCCGCCCCCTCACGCACCGTCACCAGCCGCTCCTTGGGGGTCATGATGCTGGTGACCGGTTCATCATAGTGCTGCTCGGAGACGAAGCGCAGATCGCGGCTGGTGACGATCCCCACCAGATCCTCCCCCTGCACCACGGGAACGCCGGAGATGTTCTCCGCCCTGGTCAGGGCGAGCACATCGCGGATGGTAGTATCCGGGGTGACGGAGATCGGCTCCTTGATGACGCCGCTCTCGAACTTCTTCACCTTGCGGATCTCCTCCGCCTGCGCCGCAACGCTCATGTTCTTGTGGACGATGCCGATCCCCCCCTCCTGCGCCAGGGCTATGGCCAGACGCGCCTCGGTGACGGTATCCATGGCGGCGGACACCAGTGGTATGTTCAGCGGGATGTTGCGGGTGAGCCGGGTCTTCAGACTCACCTCGCGCGGCATCACCCTGGAGTGGGCCGGGAGCAGCAGAACATCATCGAAGGTCAACGCTTCCTGAACGATACGCATGGGCAGGATTCCGGATAGTTGTGTGGGCGCATTATACGGTTTGTCGGCATACTGGTAAACTTGGCTCCCATGGAGCTATCCGATCCCGAACTGCGGCAGGAATCCGGCTTGCGCAAGGTTCTCAGCATCTCCGAGCTGAACCGCAACGCACGTGCATTGCTGGAGGGGAGCTTTCCCCTTCTTTGGATCGATGGAGAGATCTCCAATCTGGCGCAGCCGGCCTCCGGTCATCTTTACTTTTCGCTCAAGGACGATGCTGCCCAGGTACGCGGGGCTATGTTCCGCAACCGCGCCATCCATCTCCGTTTTCGCCCCCGCAACGGCATGCAGGTGGTAGTGCGAGCCCGGGTCAGCCTCTACGAACCCCGCGGCGATTTCCAGCTACTCGTGGAGCATATGGAGGAAGCAGGCGCCGGTGCCCTGCAGCGCGCCTTCGAAGCGCTGAAACAGCGACTCGACCAAGAGGGGCTCTTTGCCGCCGAAAGGAAAAGAGCTCTACCTTCTGTCCCCAACTGTATAGGTGTCATCACCTCTCCCACAGGAGCCGCCATCCACGATATTCTTACTGTGCTGAAACGCCGCTTCCCGGCCATTCCGGTTATCATCTATCCGGTTCCGGTGCAGGGAGAGGGGGCCGCTCTTCAAATTGCGGCCATGATTCGGCTTGCCTCTGAACGCAACGAGTGTGATGTTCTCATCATCGGACGTGGTGGGGGTTCACTGGAGGATTTGTGGGCCTTCAATGAAGAGGTGGTGGCCCGAGCCATTCATGATTCCCGCCTGCCTATTGTCTCGGCCGTAGGACACGAAATCGATTTCACCATCGCCGATTTTGTGGCCGATGTACGAGCTCCCACTCCATCGGCTGCTGCAGAGCTGACCGTACCGGACGGCAGGGAGCTGTTACAGCAGTTGAAGGAGGCGCGCCAGCGTCTGCAACACTCTGTGACAGAAAGGATCCGGCTGGCCCGCGAACGTCTGCATTGGCAACAGAGAAGAGTGCTGGACCCACGCAAGCGACTGCGGGACATCGCCCAACGCCTCGACGAACTGGAATTGCGATTGCGGCGGGGCTGGCACCATCAAATGCGTCACAGAGAGGCCGAACTCCGGCAGCTCGCCGCCCGGATGCGCCATGCCACGCCGGCGCACCGGATTCGAATACTGTTAACAAAGTGCCGAAATGTCCGAAACAGTCTCTATAGCGGGATGCATCATCTGCTGCAGTCACATCGCCAGCAG